>NZ_JBVVAK010000155.1:0-17092 GCF_055792825.1 Microvirga sp. GN3 | reverse complement strand
AACCACACAGCATGGCTGATCACTTCAGCCGGGAAGCGGTGGCGGGCATAGCGAGGATGTTGGGTCGATTTCATCCCTCACGTATGCCTCAATCCGGTCACCCTCTGGTTAATCTGACGGTGCCTGTGGGTCATCCCTGGGGGCTGTTTTGGCTCCTGGAGCCCCACACCCAAGCAAAAGAGACCCCCCAGAATGGCGACTGGAGGGCTCAGGAGGTATCCAATGCGTACTCACATATGGGGCAACTCTGGGACATAGATGCTGTTCCAGCTTGACCTTAGATTTCCTGGCTTTCCTGCACATATCCCAGTCTCTTAGGCCTGTTCGCCCTGCCATTTAACGAACACGTCCTTGACGGGGCACAGCCTCTCAACTCATCTCATCATCAGGCCAACTGCGATTTCTCGCGCCAGAGACATTGTCGTTCCTGGGTGGCTGCCGGGGATGAGAGTCCCTCCAATGGGGCAGCCTATCAGTCATCCGCTTGATAGCGTCAGTGATCCTGTGAGTCATATCAGACAGGTTCATGGGAACCTCCCTAGGTCCCGCACATAAAGCTGTGCCCCATGACAACGCTGAATCCTGGGTGCCGTTCATGCTCAGGCGCGCGTTCCCCAGCCACCAATGGCATCTTGGATGTCGTGGGTAGGTTCTCCGTGCGTTCCCGCACCGCCGATATGTCCGCTCAGTGTCATCCTCATTGGGTCGTTAGCGCCTCATCCTGACTGGAGTGATGGACAATGACCACAACAGGCAGAAGGCTTTCCAACGAGGCCGTACCCAATCTGGCAGACATTGACCTTGAGCCGTGCCCGCCTGTGGCTGAGTATTTGGCCGGAACCGTGATGGTGATGAATATCTGCGCGACCGTGCTGTCGCTCCTGGCCTGATAGCATTCTGACAGGGATTGGAACTGAACGTACCCTCTAGGGAGGCTAGCAATGAAACACATGAAGCTGACGTGTGCTGCTATCGTCCTCGTCACCGTAAGTTCTGAAGCAATGGCCCAAAGCCGCCCGCTAACCACTACGATGGCTTGTAATCAAGCCCAAACTCTTGTCGCTACCCAAGGCTCTGCTGTTCTCAACACAAGTGCCACAGCCTACGAACGATACGTGACATCCGGCGCATATTGTGGGCTGGGTGAATTGCCGGGACCTGCTTGGGTTCCAACGAAGGACGTTGCCCGGTGTGCGATTGGTTCCCGATGTGTTGCCGTCAGTCGTGGTAGGTGAGTTGACCTAAGCGATACTCTAACTATCGCCTATGTCCACCAAAGGGGCTCCCCAGATACCAATGACATCCTGGTTGTACTGGGAGCCTCGATATGTTGCCGTCCTACTGAGCTTCACAAAACGCCTGTGGATGTGACGCATTTCACAGAATAAGCAGTCGGATTGCGTCACCATGCGCCCTGTCCAATGAGATAGTTGGGAGGGTGCTATGAAGAAGATGGATCATTTCCAGGAACGCGAACCGAGTGCGCGACCGTTCCCCCTATCAGTTGCCCTACTCTTGGTCGTTGTAGGCATCAACATCACAGCAACCGTCTTGTCGTTGCTCGCCGCGTACCAAGGCTGACAATGCCGTAGTTTCGGCAAGCATCCTACAAGTCCTATAGGTGCCATTGCCCAACCTACAAAACCCAACTACAAAAGAGCCTGTCTGAGCCTCTCAGAAATCCTTATTTTACAAGGAAATCTAACGGACAAGCCGGAACCCCGCCGTCCGCACCACTGGTGACCAGGTTCCGTTGCATTAACTTGGAACGGGCACAATAAGCCCGGTCGAAGAGGTCGCTCAGGCGGCAAAACCGAAAAGCTGATTCATAAGACGGACTTCGCCTGTCGATCCAGAACCCGGCAGCATGCAGTGGCTGCGGCGGATCATGCGCATGACCTCAAAACCTTTGATAGTGGCGTAGGCTGTTTTCGTCCTCTAGAAGCCGCGCGTCGGCCGGATCATGCGCTGAGCGCACCGTGAGCCGCCTCAATAATGTTATTGAGATATCTCGATGTCCGGCGCTCGACATTCTTCGACAGCAGGCCCTCCTTCTGCAAGCGCCGAATTGCCTTTGGATAAGAAGCCAGTTTGTCGGTTGTGTTCGAGGATGGTGGATGATCGCTCATCATCTTCAGAGCTTTACGCAGGAAGCGATAAGCCGCGCCCGTATCGCGTCGAGCAGACAGCATGGAATCGATGAACTGACCGTGCTTGTTGACAACTCGGAACGGATATTTCCATCCCCCGCCGATCCGCACGTAGGTCTCATCTACGCGCCATGATCCGGAACGGGAGCCCTGGTGTGGACGCACCCGCTTCTCAATCTCCGGGGCATAGCGTTGGACCCAACGAAAGATCGTGCCTGGATTGGGCTTGTCACATTGCGGGGTCTGGCCGAAATGGGATCTGCCACATGTCGCTCGCTATGCCACTACACCCGCAGCTTCGCGCCACATGGCGAACGCCTCGGCCCGGAGGAGCCGGTGCGTTCGGGCGGTGGTGAGATGGCGAGGAACGGTGAACGTGTTGTAGATCGCTGCATGCATTGAGAGGAACCGCTGGGCCGAGCCGGGTGACTTGAATCCCTGCAGCTTCCACTCTCGTCGTCGCGCCGGCACGTGCGAACTCTCCGCTCGGTTGTTGGCCCGCTTGGCCTGGGTATGATCGGCCCGCTGGATCTTCAGGCCTCGAAGCGCAGCTCCATAGGCGGGACACTTGTCCGTGACCCACTCTGTTGGGGCAGTGCCGTGCTTCTTCAGGAGCTTGCGAATGAGCTTCAGGGCGGCTCGCTTGTCGCGCTTGGCTTGAACCAGCACCTCGAGGACCTCGCCTTCAGCATCAACGGCGCGCCAGAGACATCTGCTTGCCTCCAATGTGAACAAACATCTCGTCCAAGTGCCAGCGACTGTGAGGCTTAGGACGTTGGGCCCGCAGCTGGTGCGCGATCACCGGTCCAAAGGTGAGAACCCAGCGCCGGATGGTCTCATAAGACACCTCGACCCCACGCTCGGCCAGGAGCTCCTCGACATCCCGGGAGCTGAGGGTGAAACGCAGGTAGAGCCAGATCGCGCGCTGAATGATGTCGCTGGGGAAGCGGTAGTCAGAGTAGCATGGTGAGGTCATGTCGAACAGCTAAGCCGATGCAATGCCGTTAGCAAGCTGCGAACGTGACAAGCCCTCGTTCGGCATGGAGGATGACACCTACCCCGAAGATGCGGTGGGCTCCGGCATAGACTGCTCCATGGCTTACGATCGTCAGCAGCTTACCGTAAGGTGTGCTCCTATGACAGGAAGAACGACTCTCGATCGTGCTCGCCAGTAACTTGTGCAGGGCCGTGAGAGGCTGCCCTGATGATGTCTCGGACGTCAGCCTCGTTCTACCATCGATCGGGCGCGAGATACTTTGGGACGATGGTCTCGAGCGCTTGAGGCTCGACACCAAGATCCTCCAGCGTTGGGGCGGAGCCGCTGACCACCTTGTCCGTTCTCAGCAATCGGGCTTGGTCGCGCGTGAGTGGCGCACCCGAGAACACCTGCAGTAGCCCGCCTAACACCTCGGCCGCCCAGAATGGCACAGTCACCAGCAACGGGCGGGCCCTGATTGTGGCACAGACAAACGCGAGCAACTCCTTGAAGGTATAGACTTTGGGGCCCCCGAACTCGTAGGTTTTCCCGCGGCTCGCTGGGTTGGCAAGAATGGCCGCGAAGCCCGCCACGACATCCTCGACATAGACGGGCTGGAACTTCGTCCGGCCACCGCCGATCAGCGGCAGCACTGGGAGCCGCCGAGCCATAGCCGCAAACCCGTTGAAGAAGTGATCGTCAGCTCCGAACACCAAGCTGGGCCTGACGATGGTCGCCGCTGGGAAAACGGTCCGCACCGCCTCTTCGCCAGCCGCCTTGGAGCGGTCGGCTAGGGCCGGTGCCATGCGGCTCGCGCCGAGGGCCGACATATGGATGAGATGGGTTGCTCCCAGGCTGCGGGCGACGGTAGCCACCCGGTGCGCGCCCTCCTCATGGAGTGCCGTGAAGGTTTGATACTCTCGCTCGGCGAGAATACCGACCAGATTGACCACGGCATCGGCCCCCTGAACCGCCAGCCGGATTGCTGCCTCGTCGCGAATATCGGCCCTGACGAGCTTGATCCGATCCTGATGGAGTGACGCTGGTATCGGGGCGGGATGGCGTACCGCAACCCGCACGGTAGCGCCGGTCGCGGCGAGATGGGCCACCAGATGCCGACCGATGAACCCGGATCCGCCAAAGATCGTGACGTGCTGCATGGCCATCGTCGGATCCTGTCAATCTGATCACGTTAGAGAGACTACTTTTGGCTGCATCACGGGGCTTCAGCAATCGGCCCCGTATCCTGGCTCTTTCAAAGCAATCGAAGCCAGGAAGCCTCTTTCTCGTGATGAAAGCCAACAGGGCTGTTCGAGTTCAACGCAACCATGTGGTAGACAGGTTTCACTTCGCCGGTCGATGCTCTGACAAGCTTCGAGGCTGGTCGGAGGAAGACAGCGTGATGGCCAGCCTTCCAAGCCTGCGTCATCGGCACGGGGATGGCCGCACGTCCAGTGGAGGAAATGCAACATGGCTCGCAATCCCCTCATCCCGCTCCGTTCGGGTGGCGGCTTTCTCGGAGCCGGCCAGGAAGCCGGTGGTGGCGGGGACGCGCCGAGCAACAGCCCTAGACCGCCGGGAGCGAGCTGAGACTGAGCGACAGCCTGTTCACCCGATAGCCGGCGGTCCAACGACACAGACAAAGGCATGAGTGTGCAGTCAGTCAGCGATGGTGCCGAGAACCGTAACCTAGCAAGCCTCAACCTTTTCCTCTGTGGGGACGTGATGTTGGGGCGCGGCATCGACCAAGTGCTGCCGCATCCGGGTGATCCATGCCTTCATGAGCATATTGTTGATTCTGCGCTTACCTATGTCCGGCTCGCCGACAAGGCAAACGGTCCCATCGCATCTCCGGTGGACTTCGCCTATGTCTGGGGCGCTGCCCTTGACGAGTGGCATCGGGTCGGGCCCGACCTGCGCATTATCAATCTCGAAACCAGCATCACGCAAAGCGACATTTACGTACCAAAGGGGATCAACTATCGGATGAGCCCGGGAAACATCGACTGCCTCCTCACGGCTAAAGTCGATTGCTGCGTCCTCGGCAACAATCACGTCCTCGACTGGGGCGAAGCCGGGCTGATTGAGACGTTGGAAACGCTCGAGCGGCACCGCGTGAGCGCCGTCGGAGCAGGCCGGGATTTGGCCGAGGCAACTGCGCCCTCCGTTCACCAAATTGTCGGCAAGGGGCGCGTGCTCGTGTTCTCGTTTGCACTCGGGACGAGTGGCACACCGTCGAACTGGGCCGCGACACCTAACCGGCCCGGCGTAAACTATCTGGCAGATCTCTCCCGGACCACAGGTGATCGGGTGGTCCAAGACATCCAGGCGGTCAAACAGCCAGGAGATGTGGTCATTGCCTCGCTCCACTGGGGCCCCAACTGGGGCTACGCCATCCTTGAGGAGCAGAGACGATTCGCACACACGCTGATCGACCGAGCTGATGTATCGGTCGTTCACGGCCATTCATCGCACCATCCCAAGGCAATTGAGGTCTATCGGAACCGGCTGATCCTCTACGGCTGCGGCGACTTCCTGGACGATTACGAAGGCATTGCTGGCTATGAGCTGTTCCGGAGCGATCTGGTGCTGATGTATTTTGTGCGTCTCGACCCGATTGGAGGAGATCTGCTCGCACTCGAAATGGTTCCGCTTCAGATCCGTTGCTTTCGCCTGAACCGCGCCACGCGTGAGGATCGGGAGTGGTTACGGTATACGCTTCATCGCGAAAGTCTGCCCTTCAATACCCATGTCGGCCACGGAACGGACGATCGATTGAGTCTGCGCTGGGCCAACGATGGGATGTGACAGGCATGAGCCGCCCCGCTCCGAGGCCGCGCTGGTTGGCAGGTTAGGTCAGCGGCCACACAGCAAGGATGAGCGGCACGCCGAGCCCGAGAACGAGCGCCGAGAGCGGCAAGCCCAGGCGCCAGTAATCGCCGAACCGGTAGCCGCCCGGTCCCATCACCAGGGTGTTGCACTGATGCCCGATCGGCGTGAGGAAGTCGCAGGCGGCGCCTGTGGCCACCGCCATGAGAAAGGCGTCGGGCCTGTACCCAAGCTGCTGGGCAAAGCTCACGGCGATCGGCGCCATCACCAGAACTGTCGCGGCGTTGTTGAGGAAGGGCGTGATCGCCATCGCCGCGATCATCATCAGGCCGAGGGAGCCAAAGGCCGGCAGGATCGCGGCGGCGTCCGAGAGGCCTCGCGCCACCAGGTCAGCACCGCCCGTGGTGCGGATCGCCTCGCTCACGGGAATCAGTGCCGCCAGCATCACCAGGATCGGCGCCTGGATGGCGCCATACGCCTGCCGCAGGGACAGCGCGCGCAACAGGACCATCAGCACCGCAGCGGCAAAGAAGCCAAGGGCAACCGGCACCAGCCCCAAGGCCGTGAGCCCCATGGCACCGCCGAGGACCACAACCGGGATCAGACGCTTGCGCACGTCGCCGAGGCGGATTTCCCGTTCCGCCAGCGGCAAGCAGCCGAGCTCTCGCAGCCTGTCCGGCACACGGGTCGGATCGCCCTTGAGCACGAGGACATCGCCGGCCTGCAGGCTGATGTCGCGCAGGCGCTCGCTGAAGCGCTGGCCGCTGCGGCTGACGGCCAGCAGATTGATTGTGAAGCGCTCATACAGATGCACGCGCCGGGCGGTTTGGCCGATCAGGATCGAGGCTGGCCCGATCACGGCCTCAAGGCCCGGGGTCTCGTGCCTCAGGCGCTTGGCCACCGTGGGACGATCCTCGCCTGCGAGCTCCAGGCGGGCGCGCGCGACGGCCCGCTCGAGCGCCTGAGGGGCGCCCTCGAGCAGAACGATGTCGTCCTCGCGGAGGATGGCATCCGGCTCGGGCGCGTGTCAGTCGGTTCGATTCCGGACGATGCCGGTCACCGTGACCTCGCCGTCCCATAGCGCCACCGCTTTGCCGACCGACTGGCCTTCGATCACCGAGCCCGCTGTCACGCGCGCCTCAGTCATATAGTCGAAACTGGCGAGTGCCTCGCCGATGCTGGCACTCGCCTTGCGGCCGCCAGGCAGAAGGCGGTAGGCCAAGCTCAGGAACACCACCCCGGCCGCCGCGAGGCCGAGACCCACGGGGGCAAAATCGAACATGCCAAAGGGCTGCCCGGTGATCTCCCCCCGCACCCGCGACACGATGATGTTGGGGGAGGTGCCGATGAGAGTGGTCAAGCCGCCCAGCAGCGATCCGAATGCCATCGGCATCAGGACATAGGAAGGAGGCGTGTTGGAGCGGCGGGCGATCTGAAGCGCCACCGGAATCATCATCGCGAGGGCGCCGATGTTTTTGACAAAGGCCGACAGGACGGTCACGGCCGTGATGAGCAGCGCAATCTGCCCTTGGGTGGAGGTCACGTGTGGCGAGATTCTCTTCAGGGCCGCTTCCATGACGCCAGAGCGCTCCACCGCGGCACTGACGATTAGGGCGCTGCCGACGATGATCACGATATCATCGCTGAAACCCGAGAAGGCTTGGCGGGACGGGACAATGCCGGTAAGCACAGCTGCCAGGAGAGCGAGCACGGCGATGAGATCGTAGCGAAGGCGCCCCCAGACGAAGAGGGCCATGGTGATGGCCAAGATTGTGAAGGCAAGGGCTTGATCGAGCATCATCGAACCACCCTGCAGCGACGTCGATCCCGTCACCGTCCACCACGGAGAGGGCCGGTTGTTGTGCGTCGCCCCGGCGCAGACATGGCCTATTCTGGACCGGGGAGTTCAGTGGCAAGATGTTTGCAAGCATGGCGTCACAGCATGGGGATGCTGAACCGCCCAGTCGCCGTGACGAGGCTCTGGTGAGTGCCCTGTCGTGAGAACTGCTAACGGCATGGAGCGGCTTGCGATAGGGTGGGCAAGGCAGCCCATCTCCGATGATCGGCACCAATTCGGCGTCAGCACAAGATGTGATGGCGTCATCCTCAACAACAGACGAGAGGTTGGGCGGCCTGTTGGACGAGATTGCAATGTCCGCCCAGTAGCTGCCCAGCACTCGCCCCAGCAGCGGTGCCGCCGCCAGGACAGATGGGATGAAGCCATGCTTTTCCACCGGTCCATCGGGCGGTGCCCCGGACGATCGCGAGGCAGATCGTTGACGCTCCCGCAGGCCAGTACTATACTTTACAAGTAGTTCATTGCGCTCATGCTATCGAATATCGGCCCGCCGAGGCTGAGTTGTTGGGTAAACTTTCGACACTCTACTGCTGAAGACTATAACTGATTTCTCGGGTCATCTCGACTGGAGTGGGGAACACAGCCATCCTCTGGCGAGCGGCGGCGACGGGTACGATGCGACCTCGGTGCGTGGGCGTACAAGGAGGCGCGCATGCAGCCTTCGATTGGTGCCGCTGCTTTCTTTGCCTGGCTTGCATCGGGCATCGACTGGCTCTTCAACGAACTCTTGACCACGACCAATATCGTTTACACGGCGATGCAAATTCCTGCCGTCGTCGCGACAGGGTTCGCAGCTTGGTGGGTGCACGATTTCGTCCATCCATTGCTCCTGCGGCGGATCGAGCGCTCGTCAGCGAATGCCTTCTCACAGATGATGCTCCGCAAGCTCGCCTCCCTGGTCCTGCCGCTGCTGTGGGTGGCCGGCTTAACGGTGGCCATCGCCCTCGCGGTCAAGTTCGAGTGGCCCTACAACGTCGTGCGGGTCGCTCTCAACCTCCTGGCCGCCTGGACCGCGATCTGGCTCGCATCCATCGCCGTGAGTAATCCGCTCTGGTCGCGAGCCATCATGGTGTCAGCCTATACGATTGCCGTTCTCAATATTCTTCACCTGCTGACGCCGACCTTGGAGGTGCTCGACAGCCTCTCGGTGACGTTCGGCAACCTGCGCGTCTCAGTCCTGACCGTGCTCAGGGGCATGCTGTCGCTTGCCGTCCTCCTGTGGGTGGCAATGCTGGTGTCCGGCGTCCTCGAGAGGCGCATCCAGAAGCTGCCCAACTTCACGCCATCCGTGCAGGTGCTGATCGGCAAGCTGTTCAAGGCCACCGTCATCACCATTGCAGTCGTTGTTTCGCTGGCCGGGGTCGGCATCGACCTGACGGCCATCGCGGTATTCAGTGGCGCGGTCGGCGTTGGCATCGGCTTTGGTCTGCAGAAGGTGGTCTCGAACCTGATCAGCGGCATCATCGTGCTCATGGACCGCTCCATCAAGCCCGGAGATGTTATCCAGATTGGAGAGACTTACGGCTGGGTGTCGTCGCTCGGGGCGCGCTACGTCTCGATCGAAACCCGCGACGGCACCGAGTTTCTGATCCCCAACGAGGATGTCGTCACTAAGCAGGTCACGAACTGGACGCACAGGAACGATCTGGTCCGCCTCAAGGCGAAGGTCCCGGTCTCCTTCAAGGCCGACGTGCCCAAGGCGCTGGAACTAATGACGGCTGCTGCAGCGAAGTCGCCCAGGGTCCAGCGCGAGCCACAACCCACGGCACTCATGCTTGGCTTTGGCGACCATGCGATCCATCTTGAACTGCGCTTCTGGATCAAGGACGCCCAGAATGGCGTCCGCAACGTCACGAGTGAGGTCCTGCTGGAAACCCTGCAGCTGTTTCATCAACACGGTGTCGAGATCCCGCTGCCGCAACGTGATGTCCACGTCCTCGGTGCGGCTGCGGACCAGACGCCTGCGTTTCGTGTGCCGGCGCCGACGTAGCACCAACCGGCAGTGACCGGCGGCACGTTCGGTCCACACAAGACCCACGTCGCGGAGGCGGTGGTGCGGGACACACACGATCTCGAAGATCCAAGATTGACGAGCTGAGTGATAAGGAATGCCCGATGGAGTCCAAGATCGCCTGGGTCTTCTTTTTCATGATGCTGTATTGGGCCTACTGCATCTTTTGGGGGATCAAAGGAGCGTTGCAGGCACGCACGACAACGGAGTATTTCGTTGCCGGTCGCTCTCTTCCGGCTTGGGCCTTCGTCTTCGCTGCGACGGCAACTTCGTTCTCAGGGGGAACCTTCGTCGGTCACCCGGGCCTCACCTATACGGATGGTTTCCCGTACGCTCACGTCTCATTGTGGGCCATCACGATCCCGCTGACGGGCGTCCTCTTCCTCAAACGCCAATGGATGCTCGGACAGCGCTTTGGCTTCATCACACCAGGCGAGATGCTGGCCTATTACTTCCAGTCCGACCTCATGCGCCTGTTGGTTGTGAGTGTGGCCCTGTTCTTCTCGATTCCCTATTTGGGACTCCAGCTTCGGGCCGCCGGCTTTTTGCTGGCGGTCCTGACCGATGGGCTGCTCGGCGTCGAGTTCGGCATGTGGGTGCTGACATTCGTTCTGATGAGCTACGTCGCCACGGGAGGGTTGCGGACGGTCGCCTATGTGGACATCGTTCAAGCGCCCCTGAAGATCCTCGGGATCGTCATCTTGGGGGTAATCGCCTTCGCGTTCATCGGCAGCTGGGAGCGGCTGGTCGACGGCATCACCGCCTTGGCTCAGATGGATGACAAGAGGACCCCATCCGGCTACAGCCATTACCTCGCTATCCCCGGGCCGATCCAATTCGTCCGGGAGGGCACCCGCGCACAAGGCAGCGCGTGGACCGGCAGCATGATTCTTACCTTTCTCGTCGCCACGATGGGGATCATGGCGGCGCCGGCCTTTTCGATGTGGGCCTTTGCGAGCAACAGTCCCCGCGGCTTTGCATTCCAGCAGGTCTGGATCTCCTCCTTCGGGGTCGGGTTGATCCTGATCCTGTTCACGAGCCTTCAGGGGCTGGGCGGGCATCTCCTGGGAGCCGATCAGGCGTTCCACGCGGCCCACCCGGAACTCGTCAATCCCGTCCTCATCGAGCGTCTTGGCGGTCAGGATCTTTTGGCAACCCCGGCACGGCAGGAGGGCCTGGTGCCAGGGCTCATCAACACGGTGAGCCGTCGCGCGCCATGGTTCGTCGGTGTGCTCGCGGTCTGCGCCCTGGCGGCGATGGAGTCCACGGCCTCGTGCTACATGGCGACGGCGGGTGCAATCGTCACGCGCGATGTGCTCAAACCCTTCCTCATGCCGGCGGCCGACGACCGCACACAGATTTTCGCAGGTCGCATGACTGTTGTTGCCGTTGTGTTATTGGCGCTGACCATCGCCTCGACCGCGACTGATGCTCTGGTGCCGCTCGGAGGGCTCGCCGTCGCCTATGGCCTGCAGATGTGGCCGGCGCTGATTGCCATCTGCTACTGGCCGTTCCTGACCCGTCAGGGCGTCATCTGTGGCCTCGTCGCAGGGCTCATCGCCGTCACCCTGGCCGACGGGTTCGCCACTACCTGGCTTGGCATCACAGCGTGGGGACGCTGGCCTTTGACGATCCATTCCGCCGCCTGGGGTATCTTCTGCAATTTTGTGGTGGCCATCGCCGTGTCGCTCTTCACCCACGACGATGCCGAGCGCAAGCGCGAGGTTCATGCCTTTCTGCGCCAGGGCGCCTCGCTTCCAACCCGGAAGGTGCGGCTTGTCCCATTGGCATGGGGGATGGTGGTTGTCTGGTTTGTCTTTGCGGCCGGCCCTGGGGCCGTGATCGGCAACTGGATCTTCGGCGATCCCAACACCGCCGCGAGCTGGTGGTTTGGGATCCCATCGCTTTGGGCCTGGCAGATCGTGGGATGGATGCTCGGCGTCGGCCTGATCTGGTTTCTCGCCTATTACATGGAATTGGCGACGTCACCTCCTCGGCCCGCCACGACGGTCGGCGAGGAAAGCACCTCCGAGAGAAATGGCCCCGGCGCTGCGGAGTCGGAGCGGCCAGCCGAAGAAGCATGAGTGGGTTGCGGCGCAAATCCGGAGCAGGGATAAGAAGGGAGCACGTGCTTCGTGACACGCTCTCGAGGCGAGAAGGTGAACCGGCTCGGCGAGCCATGGAGGCCAATTGCAGGCACAGCTCATCCGCTGTTTGCGCGGCTCTGTTGCATCAACATGTCAAGCAACATGATCCAGTCGTCCCTCAGGCGTGTAAGGTTGCTCAGTTTGTGCCTCACGGAGTGAGTGCAGCCGAGCCCATTTTTGGGGGATGTCACATTAACGGCGAATACTACCCTGTACTCGTCAAGGAAAAATCTCGCGCCGAGGGAATCAACGATTTAGGCTGTGCAAAAGCTGACCTCGTCGGGCAGCTCAACGGCTATACTCAGTCAAGGTGACATCCCCAAAGCATTGCGGGCATCTGCCCTTTGAGCCGGTTGCTCCGGGTCGCCAAGAGGTAGCCGAACGCTGCATTCAGCTTCGGCCGTGGTCTGCTCGCCTGGGACAAATCACGTCAGCCTGCACCGTGAACCTATCAGGGTCGGTTCGCTCCGGGGCCGGGGCATCGTAGATGATCAGCAGGGCGCCAGCGCCTGCCTCAGGCCAGAGCTCAAGCCCTTCCGGGTGATCCACTTGCAGCTGGTAGGGCAGTTCCGCGACCATCTCGATGCGGTCAGGAGCGATGACACCGGAGCCGTCATCATGTGCCGCGTCCCGCCACCGCAGGACAAACGCCGGCCCTTCCAGAGACATGGTCGGCCCCACCAGCAGAAGAAGATCATCTCCCTCAAACCGCATGTCGCGGATCCCCAGACCCCGGGTGTCGAGCAGGTGCTTGCGATAGCGCCGCTCACCATCGATCCGACCCGCCTTCAGCCGGTTGGGCGCTTTTTGTTTCAGCTCCAGATCGAGCACCACGGCATGCCCGCGCAGGACAGGCCCGCGCAGCCCAAGCCAGACCCGGCTTCCGCGCACCGCCAGTCCTTCGACGTCGAAGCCGTTCTCCTTAGACGGGAGGCTCAAGAACGGCCCGAGGTGCGGGTCAGCCGCAAGCCACCGCTCAAGGGCGCTGCGCCTCCTGCCCAACTTGAGCCAGGCGGCCTGTCGCTCCCCGTCTGATGGGGCAGGGGAGAAGAGCCCTGGAGCCTCCTCAACAAGAGGGATGCGTCCCAGGAAGTAGCGGTTGGGCGCGCGTTCGATCTCCTCCATGTTCTGGAGGGCCTCGGTGCGGTCGTTCTCATCCCGCTTGGGCCTGGAGCGCTTGCGCGAGTGGGATCCGACGATCCAGAGGAAGCCGTCATCAGCACAGAGGCCCTCGATGTCCATCTCGCCATCGGCACCAGCGGGCAGGTCGGCCAGCGTATCCAGGACGAAATGCTGATGGTCCCCAAAGCTGCCGTCGTCCAGGCGCCGGAGACGTTCGACGCTTGCGGTCTCGTCACAGGCGAGAAAGAGGCAGCCTCCAATTCGCGCGACAGCCGAGAGATCCTTGTGGAGCGGGTCCTCTAAATGCCGGATCGGCTTCCAATCGGAAAACGTGAGGGGAACCTGGACGATGGTTTCTGCGAGGCTGGTGTCCGCCACGATGGCTCCTGGTGCGCGGGTACTGGACCAACAACGCACGAACTTGCATTGGAGCCCACTCGGCCGGAGCTTTGGTCGGCTCGTCAAAAGCGGACATTGCGCAAGCATCAGGTTGTTCAGACCCGATTTGGTCGCACTGCGATTGGATGGTGTGGACCACACAAGCGGGGAGGCTCCCCAGGTCTCGGCGCGGCTTTGGGCTTTGCGTCAGCCCTGTGCTGCACCCACATGATCCGCCATGGTGGCACCGCGGGCGCCCAGCGGCTTCGGCGCTCCTTCAGTGCTGTCCCGGGCGGTCTGATGCTCCATCTCGGCATTGAGGTCTGCACCGAGCAGGACGATCACCACCGACAGCCAAATCCACACCATGAACCCGACGCCGGCCCCAAGCGAGCCGTAGGTTTTGTTGTAGCTGTCGAAGTTGGCAACGTACCACGAGAACAGCATCGACGCCGCAAGCCAAAGGATGGACGCGGTGGCACTGCCCCAGGTCACCCAGCGCCACTTCGGATCGCGGCGGCTCGGGCCGTAGCGATAGATGAGGGCCAACCATACGCCCACCACCACGAGGAGGATGGGCCAGCGCAGGATGGCCAAGAGCCGTTCGGCCGGGGTCACGAAGCCCATGAAGGTGAGCACGACCGGCGCGACCACCACCGCGCTAATGGCCAGGATGATGAAGCCGATCATGCCGAGGGTGAGCAGGAAGGTCGTGGCGTAGAAGCGCAGCAGGCTGCGCTTCTCCTTCTCGCCGTAGACCACATTGAGCGCATCGAAGAGGGCCGCAACGCCGGAGTTCGCACTCCAGAGCGCGACCAGAAAGCCGACGATGAAGGCCACGCTCAGCGTATCGCTGCCCTGGGTGGTGATCAGGGAGATCTGCTCACCGATGAGGTCCAAAACGCCACCCGGCAGAATGCCAGCCAGAAGCGACAGGTGGCCTCTGATCGTGCTGACATCGGCAAAGAGCCCGTAGAGCGATACGATGGTGGCAAGCGCCGGAAAGACCGCCAGCAGGGCGAAGAACGCGACCCCGCCCGAGGTCGACAGGATCCGATCTTCCGAAATCCCCCAGAGCATGCGCCAGAGAATGTCCTTCCAGCCGCGGGCCGGAATCTGCTTGGGGGTGTTCGCCTCCCGTCCCCGGTTGGGCTGGCGGGCGCGGACAAGGTCATCCGACAGCACGCCCGAGCCAGCCTCCTCTTCCAGCTTGGAGCGCCAATCTTCGCCATGTTCGGTCATGGGGCACCGTTGAGGTCCAGCAGGAGATCAGGTCGACAGATCCTTGCCGTGTGAACGGGACGTTTCCAGGGCTTTCCACATTAACCCCGAAACTAGGCTCCTGGCTCCTTCACATCCGGAGAAGGGCGTGGCGGTCGGGGATCGCGGGTCGCGCTGGGCATCGTTTGGGATGCGCATGTGAAGTTTACGAGCCTGATCCAGACCTGGACCCAAGATAGCCACGTCCCTCTGCGACAACCTGACGGTAGCTTGCATCGACGGTTGATGCGGATGTCGCACCGTCGGGTGCGCCAGTCTCGGGCGGTTCCCACGCAGCCGACAGGATCAGCGGCATCGGCACCACAGACGGAACCCGACCATCCGCATCGACGGGCCCGGAACGGCATCGCTCCGGGCCTGTGTCTGCCGTGCCGCGAGGGTATGCGCCGCAGCCGTCGCTCGCACGGCTCCATCCGGTCTGATCCTTCCGGACGCCTGATCAACCAAGTACAGTCGTTGCGCGTGAGGATTTCCGACCTCCGATCCCGGAGCAGGAGAGTAGGGCAGGGCAACAAACGCACGACTGATGTCATCTCGGTCGCGGCTCGTTTTGGCCTCAAGCTCATGATTTTTCTCATTGTTTGCGCCTTCCAGATTGCGTTCGGGCTCTCGATCTCGTTTTTTGCGCTTGCCGGGCTGCCCGCAGCTCTCTGCCTTGCGCTGGCACTGTGGTCGGGTGAAAGGCCGTTCGGCCACTCTCTCACCTGTTGGGACAAGGCTGCGTGATTCGGCTTGGTCGCCTGCCTTGCCTGAGGGGCCCCACGGCCGGAACAGCGATCCAGGCCTGGCGTTGCCCTCGCAGGAGGCAGTCGAACGTCTTACGGGGCCCCGTGCAGCGCCGGAGCTGGCGGTGTCCCGCGAGTTCTCGCTCGATCAGAGGCGAGGGACGACGAACACGCGACGGACGGGGTTGCCCAAGAGGAGGAGCTCATGAAAGTCAGCGAAGTCATGACACGAGACGTCCGTTTGAGTGAGCCGGCCCAGACCATCCGGGAGGCAGCCCGGCTCATGGCCGAGCTCGACGCCGGCATCCTGCCGGTGCGCGAGGGCGACCGCCTGGTCGGCATGATCACCGACCGCGATATTGCCATCCGGGCCGTCGCCCAGGGCCGGGCACCCGACACCCCGATCCGCGAGGTGATGACGGACGAGGTCCTGTACTGCTTCGAGGACGATGACACCAACGCGGTCGAGCGCAACATGGCCGACATCAAGGTCCGGCGCCTGCCGGTGCTCAACCACGACAAGCGCCTGGTCGGCATCGTCTCGCTCGGCGACCTGGCGGTGAGCGACAAGGCCGCCAGGATCGGCGCTGCAATGGCCGGCATCTCGCAGCCGGGCGGCCAGCACAGTCAAACTGGCGGACCGCGTACCTAAGGCGAGCAGGAGCCGCCGACAGGTGGTCCCACATCCCATCACGGTATCCCTTTCCAGCTAACGCCGGCGTCCGGCGGTTGTCTCGTGATGATCTTGCCCGGGGGAAGGAAGGTGCCGATGCTCCCATGGTTCGTTGTCTCTGCGCTGGCGTTAGTCGTCCCCGCCGCGCTTGCTGTTGATCTTCATGCCGGAGATCCTGAGCAAGGCGGGTCAGGGCGAGATATGATCAATGCGGTCCTGCACGGGATTGCCACGGGTATTGAGCTGACGGGTGTCGGCATCATTGTGATTGGAGCCGCATCAGCGACCCTGGTCTTTGTCCATGATGGCTTCGTCAGGGCCGGCTGGTCGAGGGCCTTTCATCATTATCGTGCTAATCTCGGACGCGGCATTCTTCTCGGGCTCGAGTTGCTGGTCGCCGCCGACATCATTGGCACGGTGGCGATCACGCCGTCCCTTGAAAACCTCACCGTGCTCGGGCTGATAGTGCTGATCCGAACCTTCCTGAGCTTCTCGCTCCAGGTGGAGATTGAAGGTCATTTGCCTTGGCGGCGAGGCGACACCGAAGCGTCAGAGAAACGGCGCTCAGGCGAGACAGAGCGCCTTTAGGCCGTCCTCTACCGTCGGATCTGGTCGTCGGTGTCACTGAGCATTTTGGCGTGAGACAGGCGATCTAACAGTTTCAGTGACTTAGCTTGTACTCTGAGACGAAAGTCTGAGCATTTAACGTGATTCCGGCTCACTAACGTTGCCTGGATTTGGAGCGAAGTGAGCCTGGCGGGACAATAGTCAATCGGAGTGCTTAATGGCGCGTCAATGCTAAGCAGTCCATCACGTTAGCTAGAGCAACGGCAGTTCTGACGGAGTCGTTGGGGCTTTGCGGCGTAGCGGCTTCGTGATTCACTTGTCTCAGCCCTCTTTCGGGGAGGAGATGAGCGATGACCAAGTCCTACTCGCTGGATC
>NZ_JBVVAK010000154.1:0-17346 GCF_055792825.1 Microvirga sp. GN3 | reverse complement strand
TGTCAGGTCTCCAGGTGAGCGGTCCCGAGATGTGCCGTTCTCAGTCCGTGCGGAACTTCTTCTGTCTATGTAGTTTGCTTCCAGCAGACCTCCAGGAGGCGATCATGAGTTGGGGTCACGTCCAAGCGCACTGGAAGCAGTTCCGGCGTCATTTGAAGCTCCGCTGGGACGGGCGCAGGAGGTCCGGGAGTGGGAGCACCATTTTTAGGCTGAGCACAGGAGGGTGAGATGACCGACACGACCGTGACCAAGGTGAGCAGTGCCTACTCCCCCAAAGGCGACCAGGGCGAGGTCTATCTCGCATCAGGCAAGCGGATGTCCATGCGCCTGTGGCGCGACGAGCCGCCCACCCAGGACAAACCCAGCCGTAAGCACGAGTATGAGGTGGTTGGCTACGTGATCTCCGGACGGGCCGAACTGGAGATCGAGGGGCAGACCGTGCGGCTGGAGCCGGGGGACTCCTGGGTGGTGCCCGCTGGGGCTGAGCATACCTACCGCATTCTGGAGACATTCACCGCCGTGGAAGCGACCGCTCCTCCTGCTCAGGTGCATGGGCGTGAGCAGACTTAGCAATGTTGGCCCGGTCGGCACCGTCAAGGTCGGGTCTACCGCGCTCAGTCAAGCGCGCATTGCTCCAGGACCTCACGGGTGATGCAGGACACGAACCTGACGATCTGGCCGAGGCGGCGCTGGTGAGTGGGTAGACTGCCGCAGAACATTCAGGCTGTCGCTCGTTAAGCCGAGAGAGTAATCCCGTGCAATCAAGCTGCCCGAGCGCGCTTGGTGATGTGTGGTCGGTACGCTGCTGCCGCCTTCATGGTGATTGCCCCAGCTTCGGTCAGCCTCCCGATCTCGGCTTTGGCTCGCCGTGCCGCCTGTGCGGTGTAGGACGGCTTCAGTGTGACCTCAACTCGGCTGGTGATGTGTCGCCTATAAGCACTGGCCTGTCGCGGATTGATGGTCTTTTGGCGACAAGCCGATCCAGTTGCTCATACGCTCGCATGGCTTCTGTGGGTGTATAGCTCTGCTTCTTCTCAAACAAAGGGATATCCGTTCGGCGATAAACGGGGCCAAGGGGTACTGGCCTCAGTTATTGTCAAAGGCCCTCCTATCTTACTACCCAGACTGTTGCCGCGACTCGACCGGGAGGGCTCTATGCCTATGAAGTATGTCATGTGAAGCATGTCATGCTCCGACTTAACGGCGCGAGTTGCTCCCGCTGCTCTTCCCCGAGTTCATGCAGCACGCCCACATGGCTCGGTCTGTTCCAGCGACCGTGGTGAGTGCCGGTCACGCCTATCTGGAGGATGGAAAGATTATCGTCCGTGGTGCATCAAGCTCATTGAAGGTGTCCTCGCGCGAAGAGGATAGCAGCATCATCCAGGCGAATTTTGACGGGCAGAATGTCACCCAGCAGGAGTCTTAATCCTCCGCAAGAGGAGCCATTATGGGCCGGTCGGCCTCAATGCCTTTGACAGCGATGGTCCGCTCTGGTGCAGTGTTCTTCCAACAGGAATAGGCAATGGCCGCACAAAGCACCTCAACTCTCCAAGACACATTCCTGAAGCATCTCCGCGACCACAGGATCGAGGTGACGATGTTTCTCGTGAATGGGATCAGGCTCCAGGGTCAGATCAGATCGTTTGATAACTTCACCGTCCAGCTTGTCCGAGGCAATGGCACACAGGTCGTCTATAAGCATGCCATCTCGGCTATCCATCCTGTGGAGCCTGTCGAACTGATAGACCCAAATTGATCTGGGTAACCTTGCCCTTCCCAGACCGTTTTGAAGATGCGGCTCAAGTTCCCATAAGGCAACTTTAGACCACGCAGAGGACACTTTCTGCCTTCTGTCTAATAGGTACAATAAGCGCGCTATATCCATCCGACAGGAACTCGCATGAAAAAGGTGCGTAAGCTCTACGAAAGCTCAAGCGGTGACCGCTGGTACTTGATTGCAGACCCTTCAGGCGCTGTGTTCATCCGTCACGAAGCCAATGTAGCTTCTGGAGGGCAAGTGGAACATGAGGAGATCGCGGCTTTCCTGGGACGCGGCGCAAGTCCGGAACAGCAGGAACTGCTGCGCCTCATTCGTACCCTGGTCGAGGAGGACCCCGCCCACGTATGACCCTTCGATGAGAGCGGGATTGAGTTGGTGATCGTGAGAACCGCTTGGCGAGGCCGATCAGTTTAGACAGCACGACGAAGGGAAGCCCAGCCACACGGCTTGTCCCCTCAGTTCTCGTCTTCTTCGGGGAATGATTCCACATCACCTATGCTCCAGGCGCGGTGACCAGCCTGTCTTTCCAGAGCTTCGACCTGCCGAAGAAGCTGTGTCGCGAGGGTTGCTTCGCGCCGGAAGCCCTCATCGCCAGGGTCGCCTCCCAAGCGCGTGTGCATGTCACGTACTCTCGCTTCGAGGGCGCGCCTGAGAACGCCCAGTTGCTCTTTGCTCAGGTCAAGCACCATGGGTGTCTGGCCTCGCGCTCCCGCTGGCGATCAGTTCCATCCCTAGACGAAGAGCATGACCGCCCACCAGCACAAGCCGATACCGACCACGACGGCTATCCAATTCAGCATACGAGCGAAAAGTCCACTCACTGGAGCCATCTCACGATCTTGGCTTCGGCGGCGGGTCTACAGGCATGGCTCCTCCTTGCCGGGGTGAGAGCTTCACGAGAGCCTTGGCTCTGTTTTCATCGCCTTGATCTGCGTCTCGCCGACGACGCATTCGGTAGCACTCGACAGCGCCCTGATCCGGTATTGAGACCCGTGCGATGTTTCAGGCAGCGCCTGAACAATCACGTATGTATCGGGATTGGTTCGCCTGGGATGGGCCGGGAGAACCGTCTGACCAACCTGGAACTTGTGCGCCATGGGACACCTCGCCTCGAAACCTCACCGGTACTCGCGCTCGGACTGAACCTGTGATGACAACTGAGGATGATCGGAGCCCTCCATCAGGGCTTGGAGCCGCACAGATGCTCGATGATGACCAGCACTCAGTTGGCGGCCACGTTCCCACTTTTCTTAACCTATGTAAACCGTTTTGCGGAAACTGGACCTCCTGCTGCGGGTTGTCCCTCACAACGGATGAACGGATTTCGCGGGCTTGGGGCAGCCGGAAGATCGCGATGGCTGCGGATACACCGGATGATGGCGAGCCTGATGCTGCGAAGGCTGACAGTTCTTTAGGATCGCGTAACCTATCCAGAGGCTCGTTGACGCCAGCCGAGCTTACTGCCGAGATTGGACGTTGCCTTCGGTCTCAGAACCCGGTCGCCTTAAACGAACCCCTTCCGGAAGAACTTGCCTTCCTCATCCAGCGGCTGCGGGAGCAGGAGGACGGGGCAAGCTGATTGGAATCCGCTTTATTGATCCCGTATAGCATCGCGCTATCGCCGATCTCTGAAAGGGACGGTTGTGCGATGCAGGGATACTCGCTGCTCGCAGTCGCGAAGCTCCCGCTCCATTGTCAGGTCGCGAGAATGATGCTCCGGTGGCCCCTGTTCCGACGCAAACCTCTGTCAGGATCACTCTGTTCTAAACGAATATGTTTGGTGTGCAGATGATCGAACTCTGCCATCATCCGGGGTTGCTTCAGCAGGCACAGGTCCTTGAGCATTGGGCCGAATGTCGGGAGCGGGCTGTTGCGCGGCTTGAACTTAAGGTCAAGCGACTAGAAGATCAGCATCAAACGGATGAGGCCACCCGCCTGCGGTCTGCGGCCCGTTACCTGCGCAACGCTGCGCTCCGCGAGCGAGTTCACGCCGCTGAACTGAGGCGAGTGGCTCAGCGATAACCCACCACTCAGATCACTATCCCCAGAAGCTTGCATAGCTTGCCGTTTACCGCATTTCACTTGAGGTGCTTGTTCATCTCGAACATGCTGACCTTGTTCTTGCCTCCGAACACCGCCTGAAGCTTCTCGTCCGCCATGATCTCGCGCTTGTTCTGCGGGTTCTGGAGCTTGTGTGTCTTGATGTAGTCCCAGACCTTGCTCACCACCTCCGGGCGCGGTAAGGGGTCTGAGCCCACGATAGCCGCCAGTTCCGGCGAGGGCCGTAATGGCTTGAGGAAAGCGGAAGTCGGCTCCTGGGCTTCGCCTTGGGCGACCTTCTCCTGCCCCGGTTTGTCTACCTTCGAAGTGGACATGTGACCCTCCACTCTGGAAATCAGGGACGGTTTCACATGGAAGCTGTGGCCTTCGGCTGCTGCAGCGCGGCTTGCATCACCCAATCCGGGCCGAAATCGTGCCGGTTCTCCATCTGCAATATTGCTACAAGCTGGGTGCGAGCCCGGTTCACCCGGCTCTTGATCGTGCCCTCCGCGACACCGCAGAGAGCCGCCACATCCGCATAGGTCTCGCCGTGCTTGGCCACCAGGAGGAGAGCCTCGCGCTGCTCGGGCGGCAGACGCGACAGCGCCTGTTGAAGGTCGTCCAGCATCAGCTTGGTTTCCTGTTCAGGATGAACCATCAGGCGTCTGGCAAAGCCGCTGTCCGGGTCTTCAATCTCGCGTCTGTGCTTACGATGCTCCGAGTAGAAGCTGTTGCGCAGAATGGTGAACAGCCACGCCTCCAGGTTGGTGCCGGGCTGGAAGTGATCCAGGTTTGCCCAAGCCCGCAGGACGGTACTCTGCACGAGGTCATCACTCCGGACCGGATCGCGGGTGAGATGCAGCGCAAAGTTCCGCAGGTGCGGCAGGAAGGCGGAAAGCTGGTCTCGCATATCCTTCGAGCGGCGGCCTGCGCGGACCTCCTCCACAAGGGCCAGTTGCTGCGCGTGCGAGAGCGGATGGATATGACGCAGCCGCATCCGTTTGCCCCGTGCAGAGCGGCTGCGATCAGTGTCACTGAGGGCGGGCTGGCTGTGTTGGCGAGCGGCTGTGGTCATGGCCTCGCTCCACCTTGGCTACAGCTTCACCATACACCTACGGTTGCCCGTCAGCCAGCCCATTCGGTCGCGCACCTGAAGTCTGCGGACGGCTTGACCCTCTGCGAGGCCACGCGCACCATCGGCCCGCAAGCCTCAGTTCCAGGAGGCCGTCATGGCTGAGCACGACGAGGATGTTGCCCTGATCCGCCGCTGGTTTCAGAAGCTCCAGGTCTGTATTCAAACGGTGGATTTCGCGGGCTCCCGCCCGCTCTTTGCCGAAGACATGATCACCTTCGGCTCCTTCACAGCGTTCACGATGGGGCGCGAGGCGACCGAACGAGAGCAGTGGCGTCACGTCTGGGGCCAGATCGACCAGTTCCGGTGGCGTCTTGATGATCTGCGCACCCTCATCTCGGGCGACCGCCTCACGGCGGTCGGCATGGCGGTGTTCGAGTCCACCGGCTACACCGAGGACGGCAAGGCGTTTGATCGGCCCGGACGAGCGACGGTGGTGCTCGGGCGGCAGGCTGTGGGTGAGGAGTGGGTCGCCCAGCACACGCACGTGTCGCTGTTCCCAGGTACACCTGCACGCTCCTTCGGCCCCAAGCGGGGAAGGCCACCGGCTTTGTAAAACCAGCACTTCAGCGGCAGGGGCTTGACGCTTCGGAGCACGGGGCCGAGTTGCAATCTCCGTTACAGAGAGGCCACCCATGACCGAGCGAACCTACAATGTTTTGTTCCTCTGCACCGGCAACTCAGCCCGGTCGATCCTGGCGGAAGGCATTCTGCGCAAGGATGGCGCGGGTCGCTTCACAGCCTACTCGGCAGGCAGCCAGCCGAAGGGCACCGTCAACCCGCTGGCGCTGAAGGTGCTGGGTGACCACGACTATCCGACAGACGGGTATCGCTCGAAAAGCTGGGACGAGTTCGCGGCTCCGGGAGCCCCTGTCATGGACTTCGTGCTCAGACTTCGTGCTCACCGTCTGCGACAGCGCGGCTGGTGAGGCGTGTCCGGTGTGGCTGGGACATCCCGCACTCGCGTATTGGGGCATCGAGGACCCCGCCGCTGTCGAAGGTTCCGATGCGGACAAGGAGCAAGCCTTTGTTCGCGCCTTCGAGTTCCTGAAGAACCGGATTGGCACGTTCATTCGCTTGCCTAGAGCAACTCTCGATCAGTTCGGGATTGGCGCCCGGCTTCAGGCCATTGGCCATGTGGAAGGAGCAGGCATGACGCCATCAAGGGGAACTGACCTGCATCAGCGGTAGGAGGTGGCCGAGAAGCGCAAGGCAATGCCGTCAAACTGGTGTGGCTGGGTCGATCTCTGAATCCTGGATTTCAGCCAGGATGGGCTCGGGCGTGAACGGCGAGCGCTCAAGCAGCAGCACCTTGGCCACCGCGCCAACGGTCCGCAACTCGTCGAGAACACGCTTCATCGGCTCAGACATTGCGGCTTGGCGAGCCTCCTGCATGGTGCCGAACTCCAGCATCGTGATCGTGTCTGGGCTGTCCTGATGAGCGCTGCGATAGGCCATGAAGGATACGGCTCCAGGCATCTTCAGAAGCTGGGCGATCCAGTCGCGAACATGCCGGTTATAGTTGTTCCAGTTCTGCGTGTCGGTTGGGCGGTCATACTGAAACATCATATAGGCCATCGGCAGCCTCCGGGTCAGCGGGTCTGAGATTCCGTCTCCGCTATCAGGGCTCGATCACGACCCAGGCTTGATCGTGAGTATGTAGATCACCACCACAGCAGCCACCCGGAGCAGCGCGATCAGTTTGGGAGAGCCTTACATGAAGCCCATGATCACCGCCCCACAAAACAAGAACGCGAGACCTGCAACAACGAGCGCTTCGTTCCCAAAAGAAACGTAAGACTTGATTCTTCTGAACATCAGGCCGTCCTCAGGGGCAAGGATATGTCCGGTGTCAGCTTGAAAACGGTAAAGCCTGGGTTGCTCTTGCAGATCAGGCAACACCTACTGTCATGGCCAACCGGTAGGCCGCGTTGGAGGTCTCAAAAACAGTTGCACCACTCTTCGAGTGGCTGGGAAGCAGCATGCTGGATCAGAAAGTGTATCTCTTTCCGACAGCCGAGGGAGCGACCACGGGCTCGCCGAACGCTTGTGTTAGAGCTATGATCGCCCGCCACCCAGTGCAATGGGCAGCGGCAATTGTCGTCGGGCCAAACGCCCTCATGCCCTCGATGGTCTCGGGAATGACTTTCTCGTTCCCACCCGAGAGGTGGAAGCCGCCCACGACGGCATGGAGCGGCACACCGGGAAAGCAGTCTTGGCATGCTTGAGGACATTGACCACCCCCGCATGTGAGCAGGCCGTGAACACGACAAGGCCCTTGTCCTTCACGTTAGCGGCGACCCAGCGCTCGTCCATGAGCAAGGGATCGGGCTCCCAGCCGCCATCTTCCGTTTGCCGGTGCTGTCCCGGAAAGCCATGCTCGAACGCCGTCACACGCGGAATTTCGCTGCTGACATAGAACATTCCCTCTGCGAGGCTTTGCGGCTCCGTTGTGTTGATGACCTTCGCTCCGTGACTCGTCAGGGCCTCAACACTGGGAATGTCCTCCATCAGCCGCATGCTGCCATCCGGCTGCTTCATGGCCCGTGTGGCGTACATGCCGGGATGGGCGTAAAACGGGACCTCCCGCCCGCCACTGCGCTCGCGGATGAGATCGAGCGCCCTTAGCATCCCGCCCGCATGATCCCAATGGCCGTGGGAGAGGATGATCCCTTCGACAGTGCCGAGATCGACCTCCAATCGGGAGACATTGCGCTCGAAGACATCTTCCTCTGGCCCCGTATCGAAGAGGATGGTGTGCCTGCTCTCGCCACGATAGGCCGTGATGAGACACGACAGACCATGGGCGGCACAGCAGATGCACCGGCCTGACAGCTTCTTCATCCCCTTCCGCCACAGGTAGCTCCACTCGTTCTCGACATGACTTGGGACGGTGGACAGGCTGTCGGTCACGTTGTCCACCAGGCCATGGACCTCAACCCGATCAACGGTTGTGGATGATGTCATGAACGACTCCCGATCCAGCCCCCGGTGGTGATCCCATCAGTAGACGATGCTGCGGTCGCACTCCATGACCAGCCGCACTAAAGTGGGTGGGGCTCCCTTCTCGTGCGGCACACCTTGGAGATCATCCTCGGTCACACCTCGGGCGGCGCAGGAGCCGCCCGAGACGTAGAGGTGGCCGCCTCCCGCGATGATCTTCAAGTAGTGTTCATGCAGCGCGCCTGTCCCGAGCCCAGTCAGGGCGTTCCGCACGGGCTCACGCATCAGTTGGACCGCATCGCCAGCGAGAAAGACATGAACCTCATGCCCAGCCTCAACGGCTGCCGCTGCGACGAAAAAAGCGAGCGTCGCTTTGGTCGGGTTCTCAGGGCCACAGGTGATATGGACGAGAAGACTCGGCATCTCAGCCTCCAAGAGCACTGCTCCTGCCGATCATGCTCGTGATCTGCTCGGGCCTCAACGGGAACGCATTGACTATTTCGGCAACCATTTGCGCACGGCGGGGTAAGAAGGAACGTTAACATAGCCGACTGAAGCGGCTATAATGTTCACGAAGTCAGTGCTGCGTCGATCTGGGCGTTCTCTCCAATCCTGCGAGGGGCCTGCGATGACAAAGCCTCTTCTTGCCTTCGGCCTCTGGTGTGTTGCCTTTGTAGTTGGCGTTGTGGGTCTCATCGTAACCGGCCCTGGCAATCCACGATTTACCGGCACGATTGTTCTGGATTTCAAGCCATTTTGCCAAAGCTTCGTTGTCCAGACCGTCTTTGTGCTGCTGGAGTGGGAGGATGGCACTCTGTTCTTCGGTGAAGGCGACAGCCTCGTGGGGCCGCTCCACACCATGGGGCTTCAGTCGCTGAATGCGGTGGGACGCGGTGTGATGACGGCCCGGATCGAGACCTGGGTGCCTGATCTGGCCGCCGCGCAACAGGTGTTTCGGGAGCGCTGTGGTCTCTCTCCCGGCACACCCTTGGCTGGGGCAGCCCGGAATTAGCCCTCCAACATGTTCCAGGGTTGGCCGCCAACCGCCGCTCGACCTCCTGCCGATCTATAGGACCCTCAGCGCAAGCCCACAGCGAGTTGTGTTGTAATCAGGATGAGGCGACCAGCCCGCAACGTGATGCGGAGTGCTTCAGAAGCCAGGCTTTACCAGGAGCATCGGGTGGGCGCAGATGATCATGGAGAGTTGACGGTGAGGCTCAGGAATCCCCTCCAGTTTCCTCGCAGAAGAGCCACGGTCAAAGCCACACAAACTGATCACCCCTCAGTCTCTCATCCGATATCCGAGTTACCTGTGACCCGAATGCTGCTATGCTCCCCCTCCATTCTGAGAAGAGGGAGGGCGTTCGATGCCGCGTACCTCTGTCGCGCGACCGGCTTCGGCCCAGTCGATGCAAGGTCCATGGTATCCAGCCGACTTGCTGCCTCAGCTTCAGAGCATCCTGGCAGCGCTGGCCGATATTGAACTTTGCTACCACAGTGACCAAGAGCAGCTTCAGGCGTGGGCAGGCCCCGAAGCCATCAAAACGCGGTTTGCTGCCCAGCTTGAGGAGCGTTACCAGCGGGAGCGTAATCCCCATGTTCAGAAGCTCACCGAGCTACAGCATCGGATGGATCAGATAGTGGTCCGTCATTAGCTCCGCGAACTTCCGACACTCATGGGGAAGGAAACTAAGGAGGAGCACATGCGCAATGGTCTATCCGGATCGCTCGCAGGGACCGCCCTGCTTGTACTCTCATCCTCGCTGGCTTTGGCTCAGACGACCGCCCCAGCAACATCTGCGGGTGGGCTCGCCACTTGGTGGTGGGTTATTCTGCTGGCCGTCGTGATCGCTGCTGCGGTTTGGTATTTCACCCGCAGGCGGACGACCCTCTAGGGAAGGCGAACCGATCATGAGCAAGACGCCGCTTAGTCCCATTCAGAGGGTTGTCAACTCGGTCTGGAAAGCCGTGCGGATGCTGGAAGACTGTCCCGCATCAACCTCGAAGGTCAAACTCCACGGACGGCGCGGCTATGGCGACGCCGATATTCCGGCACCGGACCGAACCCCTGACGGCGACTAACACTTGACTCATGCGTGAACGCGGAGGGGCTGAGCATGCCCGAGATCACCTCCAACTCAGTGCCCTGCTGTGTCACCGACATCGGCACGGGCCGCATCTGGTGGGAGTGGCGTCAGGGGCACTGGGTGATCGCTGCAAAACCTGCGTCTGCGCCTGCACAGAAGCGCCACGACGCTATTTGCCACGGGTAGATGTGTGCATCCTCTCAAGTCGAAAAGAGTTTTTTGCGCCTCTGAGGCAACAGCAAAAACCTGGAGGGGCGCTAAGCCCCTCCGTCACGATCAATGCTTCTACCGAGCATATTTGAACTCGGGAGCCGCCTTCAACTGATCCTTGGTCATGTTCGTCGTCAGCATCGCATGATCCGGGGTCGCGCGGGCAGCCGCATCAGCAGGCCGATCCGTGGCCACTGTCCCGGTAGTGGTCGGCGCAGTCGGGCTGGCCGCCCCCGGAGCCGTTGCGGTAGCTCTTGGAGCAGCCGGGGCATTCGGATCGGTCGTGGTGGCTGTGGTTGCCACCGCCCGTGGCTCATTCACGAAGTTCACCTGATCGAACGGGATCGCCACATCGCGCTCACCGATGCCGAGGAACCCACCAACGCCGACGACCACCGCCTGGATTTTGCCGCTGCTGTCCACGAGCATTTCGCTGATATCGCCGATCTTCTCATTGTTCTGGTTGTAGACATCCAAGCCTTCAAGCTTGGAGGCCCGCCATTGCCCCGGCTGCTCCTGGGTCAGCCAGTTGCCCGTGTTCATGCGTGCTGGTTCATTCGCGCCGAAGCTGCGGTCACCCGCCGAAGGTGCTGGCGGCGAGCCAGCGGGCGGGCTGGTTTGGGCCAGAGCCGAGGCGGCAATCAGAGTTGTACCAAGAAGAGCTAACGCAAGATGCTTCGCAAACATGTGTTCCTCCATCGGTCGTTCTTGCGCCACGCGGCGCACGCCATAACAACGGGAGGCCCAGCCCCTTCGTTCGGCTCAACTTTCTTTCTTCAGCGGCAGGAACTGACGCAGGTGGGGCAGCATTGCCCTACACAGCATGGTTTCTCCTGAAACTTTTACCCCGTCCGCAGACGGGGTTTTTGTTGCAACCCATCAGCCTCGACGCTGCTCACTGCCATAATCCTTCGCAAGGCTGAGTTAGGAGGGTGAGATGACCGACACGACCGTGACAAAAGTGAACAGCGCTTACTCGCCGATTGGTAGTCAAGGCGAGGTGTATCTTGCGTCAGGGAAACGGGTGTCGATGCGGCTCTGGCGCGACGAGGAGCCCACGCGGGACAAACCCATGCACAAGCACGACTACGAGGTCGTCGGCTACGTAATCTCAGGCCGAGCCGAATTGGAGATTGAGGGGCAGACCGTGCGGCTGGAGCCGGGGGACTCCTGGGTCGTGCCCGCAGGGTCTGAGCATACCTACCGCATTCTGGAGACGTTCACGGCAGTCGAAGCGACCGCTCCTCCTGCTCAGGTGCATAGCCGCGAGAAGTCTTAGCACCGCCTCGCATCATTTTGGCAGGTGTGGTTTCATGGCTCATCCGCTGAAGGGAGAAGCCCCATGGCCGGTAAGGCTCGCATGAGACCGTCGTTCAAGAAGCGTACCCGTCGCTACAGGGAGGTGATTGCCCCAGCCAAGACGCTCGAAGGGCAGAAGAATCTCGCCAAGAAGCGGCGCTACGCCAACCGCCACGGTTAGCCGTACTTGATCCCTTTCAGACTTTTAAGAGCCTTATCGCACCGCTCGACGTGAGCGCTGGCTCGCCGTTGCATCTCAGCGGTACTCTGGCAGGGTTCATCGACCTCTTGCTTGCAGAATGGACAGATCATCAGACTGACCTTCCTATTGAGATGAATATGTCGGGCCTATTGAGATGAATATGTCGGGCCAACAAAGGTGCGGGCTCAGGGTTCCCCATATCTTGATGGTCGCTATCCCTCATTGGGCTTCCACGATTGCGCAGTTCTCTCTTCCGGCAGGAACTCAATACCCTCTATGTTCCAGGTACAGCGACCAGCCTGCCGCTCAGATAGCTTGTCCTCTTGTCGGAGTCTGGAGCAGGGCGGGAGGTGCTGAGGTTGTGCAAGTGGAAGCAGGTGTAGCAGCGACCTCTGGGCTATCTGGGTGGGTAATCCATGATCCGCCCGTCACCGCAGCTTACAGAGAAGAGAAGTCATGAGTTAAAGGCCGCGTAGATCAGCCTTTGCGGATTTTTGCCTTCACGGCTGTGGCCCAGTACCGATTCCGCCAAGTAGCGCGTTGAACAATTCCTGCTTCAGCATTGCTCCTATGGCTCCCGATCCGGTCGTTCTCTTGACATCTCTCATTCGGACCTTCCTCAAGATCGACTTGATGTACTCCTTCACAATCGGCTCAGCTAGACCGAGTTCAGAGGAGATCGTGTTGATTGTGCTTCCTTCGCTGACACGCCGCAGGACCTCAGCTTCCACCTGAGAAAAGGCACAAGTGTCAGCATTGAGCAGCCTGATGATCGTCCCTGTCATCGCGGCTGCTCAATCAGAGACGCAAATTCCCGCACGTAGTTGTCGCGTCGTGTACGGTGGCGGGGCTTGGGTATCGCCAACGCACGGTCTTTCACGTCCGCTTCTGGCAAGGTCCTAATGAGCCGGTTGCGCTTGTGCGCATATTCATCGTTAATCTCTTTGCTGCTGATTCCGCTGATCGGGATGAATCCGGGAGTCCAGGAAGGGACCTTCACCACCGTTGTGACCTTCCTCGTCGTCTCTGCCTTTGTCACGGCTGCGGTCATCGAGATCAAAAGGCTTGCTGATCAACGTTCCGAGGGCCACTACCGAAGGAAGAAACTTCAACGCTCCCGTTTAGGTCAGGTAATATTTCAGCTTCAACAATGGCTGCCACCGCACAAGTGGGCAGGCGGTGCCACAACAGGCACCGTCTGACAGGTCTCGTTAGCACTCGGTCTTCTGCTTCGTGGTGGTGCCTGTTACGTCAGTGGTCTGTTTTGTGGTTGTCGAGCAGCCGGTGCTTCCAGTTGTCCCAACATCCCGGTTCTCAATGATAACATTCTTCTGATCTGGCCCCGAGGCCGCATCACCAGTTGCCCCACCCACGCCAGCACCCACAGCAGCGCCAACCGGACCTCCAACCACTGCACCCACCGCACCACCTGCGGCAGCACCGGCTGCGGCCCCTCCTGGGTCTGCGGCGGCGATGGATGGGAGCAGGAGGGCGGTTGCAAGAACAGCGAATTTCATCTCGACACGCATGACTGTTTCTCCACACGAGCCAATCGCGGACTGCGATCTGGTGCCAACTTAACGGCTGCGGCACCAAGGTGTTTCAGCTTAGCGTTTCCCGGCTCAAAGGGTTCCGAGGTATACAAATCCCAATCTAAAGTTTAGGGGCATAAAGATACTAGCCAACCTTGCCTTCGGAAGAAGGCCCTTGCCAAAGGTGAGCAAGGAGCATAGGCGAACCGAAGATCACAGGCGTTTATTGCGCTGTATGGGCCGTTCCTGCTGATCCTGTTAGAGCAGCCTCTTGTTCGACACGCCTTTTAAAATCAATTCCTGTGCAGCCGAGGATAAGAACATCATGAGTGAGAGCGCAACCGCTCCGAACTACATCGAACTCTCTGCCGATATCGTCTCGGCTTATGTCAGCAACAACTCTGCTCCCACCGCCGAGCTTCCGGCACTACTCAACTCGGTCTATGCCGCTCTGACGAAGACTGCCCAGGGACAGAACCAGGAGCCGCCAGCCGAATTGACGCCTGCTGTCTCGATCAAGAAGTCCGTCACTCCGGATGCGATCATCTGCCTGGAGGACGGGAAGAAGTTCAAGTCGCTGAAGCGCCATCTGCGGACCACCTATGACATGACGCCTGAGCAATACCGTGCCAAGTGGAGCCTCCCCGCCGACTATCCCATGGTTGCGCCGAACTACGCCAAGGCGCGCTCTGAGCTTGCCAAGACCATGGGCCTTGGCCAGCAACGCAAGAAGAGCAAGGCGTTGGCCCAAGCCGCTGTGAAAGATGCCGCTCCCGCTAAGGGCCGTCGCACGAAGAAGGCAGCTTAAGCTCGGCTCGGAATCATCCAGATCGGCCTCGGCTCCAGCCGTTCGGACGAATTCCTGCAAACCCGGTGCCGGGTGGCACCGGGTTTTTCTTTGGCACTTTTCCAGTCGTTCCACTCTTGTTACCGGCTTTAGGACTCCTGACATAGAGCCAACTTGTTACTTCGCCGGAACAGGCTCTTTGGCTGGTGTGGAAGCAGCCTTCTGAGCCGCCGCATCGGCCTCGTGCCGAAGCTTGTTAACGGCTTCGGTGCGTTTGGCCTCAAGCTCCCGCTGGCGATCAGCCTCAGCCTTCGCTCGGTCCTCGGACAGGTATGATCCGCGATAGTGGCACATGGTGGCCTCCATTCATGCAGAACAGAATCCAACGCAATCCATACACCATGGTTCCGGCTAAGCACTATGCCTCCGCGCAGGAGCCTCGCGACGGCTCTCGCCGAGATGCCAGCAGGTTGCAGGTCACGCCCTACTTGTTGGTGTTCCAGATGTCGGTCGCAAGCCTCCAGTCAGCGCCAACCTTTTCCCAGACCACCACATACTTGCCGGTGATTTCCTGGGGTTGCGCTCCCTTTGTCCGGAGAGAGAAGGTCCCGATCTCGCGGGCTGCGTTGCTCCCGAGCGGCTTCACGTCCACTGCTGTCAGCTTGATATCGCCAATCTGCTCGGCGGCGGATTTCCAGAATGTCAGGATCGCGTTCCTGCCCGTCACCATCTCGGCTCCAGGCGGCAAAACGGCGGCATCGTCCGTGTAGTGGGCCGCGACCGAGGCGATATCGCCGGTATTAAAGGCTCTTGCGAACTGATCGTTCAGGTTTTGGATAGTTGCCTTATCCTGCGCCTTGGCGGAAACCGGCAGGCACAGACAGGCGGCAGCAAGGAGGACGTAGACGCGCATGATCTGTCTCCCGGTGCAGTCAGGGGCATCATACCACTGCTGGGATGCGCCGCCACCGAAGCCTGATGTACCCACTTGGGATGAGGTGTTTCCCATCGGCTTGATACGGTTTCATGCTTCAGTCGCTGAAACGGGAGGAATCCGATGGCCGGTAAGGCTCGCATGAGACCGTCGTTCAAGAAGCGTACCCGTCGCTACAGGGAGGTGATTGCCCCAGCCAAGTCGCTCGATGGGCAGAAGAACCTCGCCAAGAAGCAGCGCTACGCTAACCGGCACGGTTAGTCCCGAAGCTGTGGCTTTGGGAGCAGACCTCAGCGAGTGCGTCTGAACTCGGGAGCCATCCGCAACTCATTCTTACTGACGCTCATCAGCAGAACGGCATGATCAGGAGTGGAGCCGCTCCCGCCAGCCGCCGCTTGTGCCATTCCTGACAGTCTTGGTGCGCCAAGAACAGGTGTGTTGTTCGGGGCCATGGTCGAAGAGGCAAGACTGTTGGGACCTGCTGGCACTGCCGCCGTTCCCGACGCTGCCGGTGAGGCGACGGAGCCGCCTCCGGGGCTGGTTCCCGCCAATCGAGCCTCGCCCGTTGTTGTACGGGTGGTGTTGACGAGCGGCTCGCTCATTAACTTGATCTGGTCAAACGGCACTGCAACGTCGCGTTCGCCTATGCCCAGATACCCGCCAACCCCGATCACCACCGCCTGGACTTTGCCGCTGCTATCGAAGATCAGGTCGCCGATGTCGCCGATCTTGTTGCTGTTGTTGCCGCGGTAGACATCCAACCCCTCCAGATTGGAACCCTGCCATTGATCTGGCTGCAACTGGGTGATCCATCCACCCGCACTGGCCTGCGGGGCAGGCACTGTGGTCTGGCTCGGTTGCGCCAGAACCGGAGTGCTAATAACAAGGACTGCCCCGAGGGCGGATAGCAACAAACGCTGGACGCGGATGTCACTCTCCAGAAGTCGCAAACGCCGCGCTTGAGGAGCCCAGATACAGGACATTGAGCCATAGTGCCTATGGCACCCGCTCAGAATCGTGCCGCTCTCTCCCACCCGGAACGGTAGTGCCCGAGACCAAAGCCGCAGAACGGTCCCGGTTCCAAAGACCAATACAGCATTGGTCCCAAGTCCGCGCCTACCAGCGGCCCAGTTGAACGAAGTTGTAGACTCCAAGCGCGCTGACGGTCAGGGCGACAAGGCTCATCAGCACCTTCTGCGGCAGCACCCGGCTGAACCAGCCCGCGAACGGGGCCGCCAGAGCCCCGCCGATGATCAGGCCCAGAACCACCTGCCCGTAGCTCGCAAGATCGAGTGTCATGACAAAGGTCGCCGAAATCGCTGCTGTGACCAGGAACTCTGCAAGGCTGACCGAGCCGATGCTGATCCGAGGCGTTTCGCCCCGGGCGATCAGGGTCGAGTTGACGATAGGACCCCAGCCCCCGCCGCCAATCGCATCCAGAAATCCGCCCGCGACACCAATGGGCAGTGTTCCCCTCACGTGCTTTCGCTCGGCACCGCCGCTGATGACCCGGCGCAGGATCAGGAGGGCCATGCCGAAAAGGTAGAGGATGACAAACACCTTCACCGGCTTCTCTGGCAGTTCGGTGAGTAGATAAGCGCCCATTACACCCCCGAAGACACCAGCAGCCGCAAGGCGGCGGAACGTGCGCCACTCCACATTCTGGTGCCAGACGTGGGATGCCCCTGCCAGACCGGTGGTCACTACCTCTGCCGCATGGACGCTGGCGCTGGACAGCGCGGGCGGCGCTCCCGACGCCAGCAGGACCGAGGTGGCGATCAGGCCGTAGGCCATGCCCAAGGCCCCATCCACAAGCTGGGCACCAAAGCCGAGCGCGATGTAGAACGCGAGGTCGCCCGAGATCATGAGGGCTGCTCCTCAGACTGCGACCCCAACGGGCAACACTCACCTTGGTTCCTGCTCCTGTGGTGAACCAGAGCCGCTCAATCAGGGATGTCTCGGGAGCAAGTGGAGCCAAAGGTCTTCTCCCGAAAATAGGCGATGCGGTCCAGGATCATGGCAAAGACCTCTGCGGTTGAGAGTTGACTGTTCAAAGGCTCATGTGCCTGCGTGTGCCAGAACAACAAAATGCGGCTGACCTGCTCCGCTGTTCCATGTTCGCCGATCAGGATCATCACTGGACAGGGGGGTAACTCAGCCATGTCGTGTCGGCCCACAGCGTGCGCCCGCCGCTCAGTCCTGGATCGTATCCTGCGGCCCAGCGGAGGAATGCCTGATGCTGGCCGTGCATCTGACCTCCCGGATCGAGCGCCGCTCCGAACCGTGCCCGTTCGCGTCGCTGAAGCCGAGCCAGCCTGATCTCGGTCGGCACATACAGGAAGACCACAAGATCGAGGCTCGGGATCAGAGCATCGCCCCAGCCTGCAATGGACCCGGACA
>NZ_JBVVAK010000153.1:0-17527 GCF_055792825.1 Microvirga sp. GN3 | reverse complement strand
GACGATGGATTGTTGAGCGAACGATCGCCTGGTTGACCACCAACCGGCGGCTGGCCAAGGACTACGAACGCTTGGTCGAGACCGGCGAGATGCTGCTCTATCTCGCCATGAGCCGCATTCTGCTGCGGCGCCTCACCTCAAAAAAGGGAAAGATAATCGCTCACCAGCCTCTAAAAGGCCACTTTCTAGTCTGCCTGTGCGCTTTCTAGCGAAAACTGCCGCGACTTGACCTCGAGCCTCTTCTTAACGAGTCCAGTTACTGTCTCCACCTCTTTGTGGAAGAGCTTGAGTCGCGCCTCCTTCCGCAAGAGCTTTGCCGTGAATAAGTTGATCTCGCTCTCGAATTGTTGCTAAATCGCCTGCAGGAATTCTGTCTGGCTTTGCACAACTTGACGCCTTTTCAAATAGCAGTTGTTCGTCCGCCACTAACTTGGCGATGGTCGGATCCTTTTCTCGCAGCGCCAGCTCTAGCAGAAACTATACAGCGGGATGACTATCGAGTTCTGCCTGCAATCACGCTTGGCGCGCAAGCAGTCCGTCAACTTTCGTTTGATTCCCTTCAAGCTTGAGCGTCCGGCCATAATCTCGTGCTCAATGCGCAACAACCGTTGATCGCTGGGCCGATCGATTCTACTCGCCAGGCTAACGCTTTGCAGAACAGTTAGTCCCGGCTGAAACGGGTATGCTCCCGGCCTCTCACCCCTTCCCAGAATGTAGAATGGACAAACCTGAACAACTTCGACCGAGGTATCCGGCGAGGCCTTAAGGCCAGTCCTCCCCTGTAGTGCCTTCGAGATGGCGAGGGTAACTTCCGCAGTCGTAAGACCGCGGGCCTCCAGCTCCAACGAGCGGCAGGAACAGAGCTCCATCAGGACGAATAGTGAATTCACCTGTCATCACCTGCCACTCACGAATTTCACCGAGAGATGACTGCCACTCAATGCCCTGGATCCTCACATTGTCCAGGACCTCGAGCCGGTAGGCAGCATGTGCTGGAAATGCAAACGGCAGACTTCCCAAAGCGGCAATGGCGAGCCTCTTAGCAAATATGTGTAGCATTTAAGGCGAACAACGATTTGCAGCATGAGGCGGCCCTTGTATCTCTAAGGCTACAGTGCGATGGGTCCCACGCAAGTTAGTCTGCGGATAACGAGAGCTCCAAACTATGGGGCCGTTCGCTTGTAGTGTCTTCACCCTACGGTAGGCGCTTGCGGTGAGAAATTCCTCGATAGAACAATGGGCCTTCACCATTTGGCGGATCTCCAACATCGAAGGAGTATCCGCCTATCGCCATGTGATCCAGCATGGCTGGCTTGACGAAGCTAGCACTCTCGGTGGACTCTGCGTTATAGCCTTCGTGGGACGGATCTAACAGATGGAAACTCTTGGCACACTCTCTCAACGGGCGGATAGATAATGCAGCACACACGTCCTAGGCAACCTGTTGCTCTAATCACCGGAACCACCGGACAGGACGGCGCATACTTGGCCGAGTTGCTTCTGGCCAAGGGCTACATGGTTCATGGTCTCAAGCGGCGCTCATCCTCGTTTAATACCGGGCGCATCGATCACCTCTACCAAGACCCTCACGACTATGACGTTCGCTTTCAACTCCATTATGGGGATATGACTGATGCAACAAACCTCATCCGCGTCATAGCCGAGGTGCAGCCGACCGAAATTTACAATCTCGCCGCGCAGAGTCACGTGCAGGTGAGTTTCGATACACCTGAGTACACAGCCAACACAGATGCGGTTGGTACCCTACGCATACTTGAGGCGATCCGCATTCTGGGAATGGATAGGGCAACGCGCTTCTATCAAGCGTCAACGTCGGAACTTTATGGCAAGGTGCACGAGACACCGCAGAGCGAAACAACGCCGTTCTATCCACGCTCGCCCTACGCAGCTGCTAAGCTGTATGCTTACTGGATTACGGTGAACTATCGCGAAGCCTATGGAATGCATGCATCTAATGGTATTCTGTTCAATCATGAAAGCCCAATTCGGGGAGAGACTTTCGTCACCCGCAAGATCTCCCGCGCAGTTGCAGCGATCGAACTTGGACTTCAAGATAAGATTTATATTGGTAATCTCGACTCTAAACGCGATTGGGGTCATGCTCGAGAGTATGTCGAGGGCATGTGGCGAATCCTGCAGCAAGACGATCCAGACGATTATGTACTCGCTACCGGCGAGACCCACACTGTCCGCGAGTTCGTCGAGCGTGCCTTTGCGTTCGTGGGGCGCACTATTGCCTGGAGAGGAAAAGGTATCGACGAGGTTGGTTTTGATATTGGATCTGGCACTGTCCTGATTGAGGTAGACCCGCGTTACTTCCGTCCGGCTGAGGTCGATTTGCTGCTCGGCAATTCAGCTAAGGCTAGGGCCAAACTTGGCTGGACTCACACCACGACTTTCACTCAGTTGGTTGAAGAGATGGTGCAGGCGGATCTTAATCTCGTCCGGCAGCAGCAAACGCCAGATGGTCACGCCTGGAAATCTGTCAGACATCTGCATGCTGCCGAGTAGTCTCACCGCATGCATGAATAAGCCAGCCTAGAGGCGCATTCAGATGTACAACTTGGTCGGTAAAAGGATTTTGGTCACGGGACACCGCGGAATGGTGGGTTCGGCCATTGTGAGGAGACTAGTAGAAGAAGAGCTGACGGTCATTACGGTTGACCGTGCTATGCTCGATCTGCGTGATCAGGCAGCGGTATACGCATTTATGGTCCGTGAACGGCCTGAGGTAGTGCTTATAGCATCGGCGAGGGTCGGCGGAATTCACGCGAACAACACGCAACCGGCCGAATTTCTTTACGACAACCTAATGATCGCCACGAATCTGATTAATGCGGCGCATCGCACTGACGTGGAGAAGCTGTTGTTCCTGGGGTCGTCATGCATCTATCCACGTCTGGCGCAGCAGCCTATTAGCGAGAATGCACTGGCAACTGGAGCGCTTGAGCCTACAAATGAGTGGTATGCAATCGCCAAGATAGCTGGCATCAAACTGTGCCAAGCCTATCGCAAGCAGTTTGGGGCCGACTTCATTTCGTGCCAGCCCACAAACCTCTACGGACCAAATGACAACTTTGACCTGAGCAAGTCGCACGTGCTGCCGGCACTGCTGCGTAAGGCACATGAAGCGAAGGTGGCCGGAGCTCTAACCATGAGCGTGTGGGGTACGGGCACACCACGACGTGAATTCCTGCATGTCGATGACCTAGCCGATGCTTGTGTGTACCTCCTGCGTCATTATAGTGGTTACGCGCCCCTTAACGTCGGTTGGGGTGAGGATATAGCGATTTCTGAGTTGGCGCAGATGGTGGCTGACACCGTTGGCTTCACAGGCAGGCTCGTGTTTGACACCACCAAGCCTGATGGCATCCCCCGCAAGCTTCTTGACACTACTTGGCTTAGCACGCTCGGGTGGCGTCCCCGCATTCCGCTGCGTGAGGGTCTCGCAAGCTACTATGCTTGGTTCCTTGCGAATACCAAGAATGTCCGAGGACTAATACCAAGTCCTTGAAGGGCTGACTCGTTCGTGATTTCCAGGATTGAGGTGCGTGTGATCCAACTTGGTGAGCTAAGGAGGTTCGCCATGCCGATCCCGCTCCGCTCTGACTTCGATGCTTCTCAGCTTCGTGCGTTGGCCAAGAAGACGAAGGATGGCCCGCAGGCCCGCCGCCTGCTCGCGTTGGCGACCATCTATGAGGGCGCCTCACGCACGGAGGCGGCGCGGATCGGCGGGGTGACGCGGCAGATCGTGCGCGACTGGGTGCTCAAGTTCAACGCTCACGGGCCTGAAGGCCTGATCGACCGCAAGCCGCCGGGTCAGCCCTCAAGGCTCACACAGGAGCACCGGGCTGCGCTCACGGCCATCATCGAGAGCGGTCTCATTCCGGCCGTGCATGGGGTGGTGCGTTGGCGGCTCGTTGATGTCATCCAGTGGCTCTGGGACGAGCATCGGGTCCCGATCTCCAAGCAGACCTTGGGTCGGGAAGTGCACGCGCTGGGCGACCGCAAGCTCTCGGCCCCCCGCTCCATCATGCCAAGAGCGATGCCGCTGTGGCCGCTTTTAAAACGATTTCCCCGCGCGTCTGGAGGCGATCGCGACTAACGAGGTAGATGGCAAGCCGCTAGAAATCTGGTTTGCCGATGAGGCCCGGATTGATCAAAAGAACAAGATCACCCGGCGCTGGGCCAAACGCGGCACGCGTCCCTCGGCACCGCGGGATCTGCGAACCGCCTCCACTTACATCTTCGGGGCGATTTGCCCGGCGCACGGCAAGGCCGCCGGCCTGGTGCTGCCCCGCTGCACGACCGAGGCCATGAACGAACACCTGAAGGAGATCGCGCAGGCCGTGGCGCCTGGGGCTCATGCGGCGCTGCTGTTGGATCAGGCGGGCTGGCACGTCTCGAGAAAGCTGAAGGTGCCGCCCAACATCACCCTGGTGCCGCTGCCCGCGAAAGCGCCCGAATTGAACCCGGTCGAGAACATTTGGCAATTTATGAGGGAGAATTGGATCTCCAACCGGGTGTTCACGTCCTACACCGACATTCTCGATCATGGCTGCGACGCCTGGACCAAGCTCGTCGACCAACCTTGGACCATCATGTCCATCGGCTAGCGTGACTGGGCTCATGCGTTCTGATCAAGGGGACTTGGTATAAGCGGCTTCGCAGAGCTGATCCGATTGAAATAGATGAGCGCACATCCGTGTGGCGTGAGGGTCGAATGGATATCCTCATGCACTCATAACGGATGGTAAGACGAGGAAAGCAGTTGAGTTACTCCAGCCTACGCTCCACAGCCCAATGGTGCTGCCCTAATCTCTCACTGCAGTGTAATCCGAGGCGTGATGGAGCGCAGCTAGCGGGCACTTCCTGCGGCAACGGCGACATCGTAGGTTTTGTCGGAATGCCGTCTGTCCGACCGGCCCCTGAGGCGCCCACGCCCGCGGGTACGGGCAACACTGCATCGAGTGTGACGAGAGCATGAGGCTGTCGTGGCGGTTGGCCCCGCTCAGGCCGAAGCCGAGCGGTGTGCCTGCTCGGTCGACCACACCATGGTGCTTCGTTCCCAGTTGGCCGCGATCCGTCGGGTTTAGGCCGGACGCTCGCTGCAAGAAGTACAATATTGTCCTAAAAAAACAAAGTTTGCGGAATATCTACATATATTAAAGACTTCGCTCCTCAGATCCTCCCAAATTCTCCTCAGATCCTCCCAAATTATAATACTTTTGGGCACTTGAGTGGCAGAAATAATTAATAAAAGTTAAATATTAGGCGACAACCTGTTCATGCAGCATATATCCCGCAACATGTGAAAGCTTAGTCTATAATACACCTTAAGAAGGCGCCGCTTGCTCGAAAGACGTACGGCAGAGTTTAGCAGGAGTGGTCCATGGATCATGCTAGTTCATGTGATACTGTAATGATAAGCAGTTGACAAAGAAATAAATTACTTGAGGGCCGAGTTCGTATAAATCTCATCTACGGCTAAATATGCTCGAGAAAGCAATAGATGCGATTGTGACAAGTACGAATTGCCGTCAGTCAAAAAGTTGTTTTGTACTAATTTGTGCCGAGTATGACTGTATAGCGTTCGAAGCGTCTAGTCTAGTTCTACAACCCGTTGAGAATACATCCGTTAAGTGGTTTACGGATATGGTATTATAGTTTTTGTGCCTAATAAGCAGTGTAATTGCTTGTTATCTCAAGGTGCGGTCGCCAAGCCTTGCAAGAAAGGCTTGATTAGGAGGCAATAATGCTAAGTAATCATTGGGAAATGTCCAAAGCTCCCAACGAGTCTGCTCTCAGCCGAAGGGATCAAGCAGGATCCTTTGCAGATACCAGGCCGCAAATCGTAGTCATTGATCAGCGACCGCTCTCCCGGTACTGCCTATCGCGGGCGATGGAGACGACGTTTGTAGATAGCGTTGTAGTAGTCGTTGCTACAGTGCAGGATTACTTGGAGCAGAAAGATGACCTCCCCCGAGGAAGCGCAGTTCTCCTCTCAGTCCATGGGAACAGACACGGAAATGAGGAACTTGCAGAGAACATAAGCCTCCTGACAGGAACTGCGGGAACACCCCCAATCATATTAGTCGCAGACCATGAGGACCCTAAGTACATTTTGGAGGTTTTTGGGTACGGCGTCCGTGGATACATTCCAACAACTAGTACGTTCGAGGTTGCGGTCGAGGCTATCAGACTGGTCAGGGCGGGCGGCGCTTATGTGCCAGCGGGCAGTCTCATGAGCTTTCATCATGACAATGAAAGTTCAATTCTCACGGCGCTTAACGAGAAGGCGGATGGCTTCACAGCCCGACAGACCGCAGTACTGAAAGCACTTCGAGAAGGCAAGGCCAATAAGATCATCGCGTATGAGTTAAATATGCGCGAGAGTACCGTGAAAGTGCATGTCCGTAACATCATGCGAAAGCTGAATGCCCGCAACCGCACGGAAGTTACGTTCAAAACTATGGAGCTCTTTTCATCGAACAAGACATTGTCTGGAGCATCTGATATCAATCGGCGCTGACCTCATGTATTGGCCCGGTCGCGCAGGCCGATGGAGATAATGGTACAGAGCTGATCAGTCAGCTTGTTCCACGGGCGCCGTTCTCTTATTCCGAGGTTTTTGGTCAAGCCCTTTGAGCGGCCCTTTCCGTCAGTTTGGCTGATATCACCTGTCGGGTCATGGTTCTCTCCGCGGTCGGCAGACGCGGCCGCACGATGGGGTTAGAAGCCTCAGCCTCGCGAAGTTGCATACGCGCTCAATCAGGACTGTCGGAATTTCCGTGTAAGGGCCGGGTTCATCATCCCAGCCTGAAGCGGCCTTCGAAGAGAATGGCGAACTGGGCTTTCGCCATGCCCCATTCGCGGGGCGGCATTTTCCACTCTTTCTGCACCTGCCTCAAGACCAGAAACAACAGCTTGAACGCGCTCTCGTCGGTGGGAAAGTGGCCGCGCGCCCGCACCGCCCGGCGCAGTTTGGCATTCAGCGCCTCGATGGCGTTGGTGGTGTAGATGATCCGGCGCACCTCGTCGGGAAAGGCGAAGAACGGGATCACCGCCGTCCAGTTGCGCCGCCAGGCGGCCGCGATGGCCTCGTACTTGCGGCCCCAGAGTGATGTCGCAAACTCATCCAGGGCCGCTTGGCCGGCCTCGGCATCCTTGGCCCGATAGATCGCCTTCAAGGCTGCTGCCACGGCTTTGCGGTCCTTGTACGACACGAAGGCCAAGGACGAGCGGATCAGGTGCACGATGCAGGTCTGAACCTGGGCCTCGGGGAACATCGCCGTGATCGCCTCGGGAAAGCCCTTCAGGCCGTCGACGACCGCAATCAGCACGTCCTCGACGCCGCGGGCTCTGAGCTCGTTCATCACCCGCAGCCAGAACTTGGCGCCCTCACTCTGCTCGATCCATAAGCCGAGGATCTCCTTGGCGCCGTCGGGGCGCACGCCCAGAGCCAGGTAGACGGCCTTGTTGCGCACCGTGCCTTCCTCGCGCACTTTGACCCGGATCGCATCGAAGAAGACCAGCGGATAGAGGACCTCCAAGGGGCGGTTCTGCCACTCCGAGATCTCCTCCAGCACCGCATCGGTGACGGCACTGACCAGATCCGGCGAGACCTCGATGCCGTACAGCTCGCGCAGATGGCCTTGGATCTCCCGCACGCTCATGCCGCGGGCGTACATGGACACGATCTTCTCGTCGAAGCCGGGAAAGCGGCGCTGGTACTTGGCAATCAGCTGCGGATCGAAGGTGGCCAGGCGATCGCGCGGGATCTCCAGGTTGATCTTGCCGGGGTCGGTGAGCACGCTCTTGCGGCCATAGCCGTTGCGGCTGTTGCCGCTCTCGCTGTCCTGATCGAGATGGTGGTCCATCTCGGCATTCAGGGCCCGCTCGGCGAGCGCCTTCTTCAGCTCGTCGAGCAGGCCATCCTTGGCGAAGGCTGATTAGGCATCAGCACCGGCCAGCAGCTGATCGAGCAGGTGGTCGGGAATCCGGGGTTCCTTGCGGCGTGCCATCCGATGTCTCCTTCCAGATCATCGTAAGGCCCCACACGAAATTCCCGATAGTCCCGGCCTCAGTAACCAAATCCTACGCTGCTTCAAGTGCTTAAGCTACACTCGCCAGCCCTTATGAACCTTCCCATGCATAAGAATGGCTAGAGCGGTTTTAAGCTGCTGATTTACGAGCGAGTACCATCAGGGTCCAGCCCAATCCCATTACCTCCTTCAGATTCTCAATACGGTCACCAAAGAGCGCTTTGATAGGCAAATTGAGCTTTTGGGAGTTGATCCACCGCATAATCCCACGGTTTGCCAACGGGGTCACAGAGAACAGCTCAAGTATTTCAAATTCAGGCATAAGGAGAGAACGAAGCTCGCTCTCATTGACCCACCGCCGAAGCTGCCCAGGCGTGGGAGGCGGGATGTTGTTGAACTTCTCAAGAACACGGCGGTTTTGGGTTGCCATCATGAGATGCCCTCCAGGCCGGAGGTGACTGGCGAGTTTTCGTATGAATGCTGACTGGTCTGCCATGTGCGAGAGAACCTCAAGGGCTATAACCACATCAAAGCTTCCAAGCCTAAGGTCCATGAAGTCGCCTGCGATGAAGGTAACCTCCGGTGTGCGCTCTCGGGCACGATCAAGAACTTCATTCGACAGATCGGTCCCGGTCACGTCGCCGAAGGACAGCAATTCTGGGCAGAACCAACCTGCTCCGCAGCCAACCTCAAGGATGTCGTGTTTTTTTCGGCCAAGTGCCTCTAGCCAGCCCCGGACCACTTTTGCCTGTCTCAACGAGACTTCATCGAGTTTTTGCTCTCGCGTATTTGCATTCCAGTCGTTCCAAAAGTTCTGCTGGAGACGGATTGGCGGTATCTGAGCCATCGGCACTCACCCAAATAGAGAAAGTTCAGAACAGTCTTGGGTGAGATTACAGAGCTAAAACTCGAGATATGCTGCTAAGAAGTGGAAAAGGGTAAGCAATTTTGGGACCTCAAGCAGATTAACAGAGCGAGTATTAGCCAGCCAGACACAGTCACTATGGCCGCGCCTTCCACTCTGCAAGTTCTGAGCGCACCCTGTTTGACTCTGCTTCCAGCCGTCCCCAGAGCTGGAGGCCAAGCGAACCGTGGAATCCATGTTTTCCGAGGGTGTCGGCATCCTGCCTTACGGCATCTTCGATCCGCTCTTAGCCGCCATACCTCACCTCCTGCGCGTTAACGTCGCGCAGTAGACGTTCATTGAGTGCGGCGTAACTTCGGTCCGACATACTTCCATCTCGTCAGGCCCGTGAAGCTCGCCAGTCAGCGTGCCGTCGTTGTCAACCATGTGAAGCCGCCGTCCATCTGACCGAACCCTGCCGATCAGTGGATCGGAGGCTCGCGCACTCGCCAAGGTCCCAGCGAAACCACGCCCTTCCTGCAGCTCGATCGTGATCATGAACGGGAGGGTTAGAAACCTCGGTTTGGCAGCCGGGTCTATGTGCTCGGCGACCTCGGAGCGGTGCACGATCTCGGCCGTGCCGCTCCAGCTCCCTTTGAGGTCAGGGACATCGGTCTGTGCGGATGCGGCTGTTACCGGAGCGAGCAAGGCAGCGATGATCCCTGTGCCGATCCGTCTTGCGAGCATGTCTTTCCTCCTGTGGCTCATGTAAGTGTTACAGCACAATGAGTGCTATCTATCCTGAAGGCGTTTGCTCGGGTCGCCAAGCCACCCCAGTGGCTAGCACAACAACGGCGGATTCAAGCGGTCGTCGCAACACGGTCCATGTTAGCCGAGATTTCCCAGATGGATGGCCGATCATCCCACCGCACAAGGCAAGATAGCTTGAGTCACGGACCCTGGGAAGCACGGCCCTGGGCTCACCGGCGCCCAAACCGCCGGATCGGTGGTCCGTATCAACTATTTGCATCGAGCAATTATCTTTCGTCTTTGTGGGTGAGGCGTCGGAGCAGAATGCGGCTCATGGCGAGATAGAGCAGCATCTCGCCGGTCTCGACCAAGCGTTCGTAGTCCTTGGCCAGCCGCCGGTTGGTGGTCAACCAGGCGATCGTTCGCTCAACAATCCATCGTCGCGCAAGCACCTGGAAGCCACTTGGGCGCGTCGGCGGCTCCGCATCTACCCGCGTCCAGACGCCGCCGGACCACCAGTGTTGTGGGATAGACAGCCTCCAGCCCAGTGCCTTCTGAAGCCAGCCCCGCAAACCGCGATAAGCCGTGTCGGCCCACATCAGCTCGATGGCCGGAAACAGATGCTGTAGGCCCGATAACAGGATTTCGGCTCCGGCGCGATCGTAGAGGTCCGCTGGCTGCACCTTGTTCTTCAGCAGATTGCCTTGCGTATCAACGGGCAGATGACGCTTGCGGCCCTTGACCTTCTTGGCGCCCTCATACCCACGCTAGCGAATCTCGCGGGTGAGCCGCACCGCGCTCAGGTCGGGAAAGGCCGTGATGCGCTCGCGCAGGTAATCGAGATACGGCGCCAGCTTGCCGGGGCGACCGATCCGACGTGGGCCGTAGACCGGAGGCTCGAGGCCGCGGGCGACGTACTTGCGGATGGTCTTGGGATCGCGGCCGGTGCGGCGAGCGATGGCTGAGATGGACAATCCCTGACGATGGAGGTCGAGGATCATAAGCACTTCTCCAAGCTGGATCACCGTCGCCGCTCCCATCCGCACTGACATGGACAGGATCATCGGCGACGGTGGGAGCGCCTGCACGGTTGGGACATGCCACACGCCGTGAAGGCAGGGCATCAGCTAGGGAATTTTCGAAGCCCACAATCAGGCAGTATTCACCTCCCTATGATACGGACTCCTCAAACATGAAACAGCCCGCTTCCGCCTCCGCGGCCCAGCACCCAACCGCTTCTGAATCAGGCACCTGGGTCGAGCAATAAAATTGCTCACTAGCCTCTGATAAGACCTGTGCGCGGGTGGTGAAATTATGATGTTGGTGGACTGAAAGAGATGCCCTCCACGTCGCTCCTCCCAGACCGATGGTGGTAACGCGCGATACTCCCCTTGGGGATGGTTGAGCGCGCAACGCGCCTTCGATCAGGCCAGCTCCGGCAGCAGGATGACAGCAGTTCGCTTCAGGTTGTAGGCCATCGCGGTCAGTCTCACCTGCGGGGCTGCTTTCGCTAATCCCGTCTACCGCATACTCCGCAAGCTATAGCTGCGTTTCCAGATGCCGAAGATCTTTTCGATCCGGCAGCGCACGTGCTGGACGTAATGGTTCCAGGTCCGCAGCTTCCGCAGGACGTTTCCACCCGGCCGACCCCAAACTCCTATCTCGACGACATGTGGGCGCCCGCCTTGTCAGAATCGCCGAGGCAAATGTCGTTCCGCGGTAGGCGCTGTCCGCGTAGACATCACCAGGGTTCTCCGGCAGGACCTCGCCGCCAGTCCGACCATCGTGGACGTTGCCGGGTGTGACGATCAGGCCTTCCACGAGAGCGGTGTTGGCGTCAGCTGCCACCTACGCTTTGAAGCCGTGAGTCGCCTTGCGGTCGACGAGAGCCTCCGCCAGCTTCACATCCGAGAGGCCGTACCAAACGGGCAGTAGCAGGGCCCGGAACAGGACCAGCGGTGGTTAAGCGGGTTCGCCTTTGGCAGCAGCGTAGATGTCGACCAAGTGGCGATCAACAGAGGGCAAGTCGATTAGCCCCGACAGACGGTCTACGGAGCAGTGATGAGGTGTGGGATCTGCGACAAACGCGAAGACTTCCTGTCCAATCTGACGGCGTGCCATGGGACGCTCCCCATCATGCTCAGTGGCTCCATTGAACCACTCAATTGGCAATGGGTCGAGGCCACCTGCGCACAGGTCTCATAAGTCGTTGTTCTTGATATTCCCAGTTCCGCCTCGGTTAAGGATCACTGGAGTTGAATTCTCGGGCAAAAGACCTTCCCGAGGACTCGCGACCTAGTAGCGGGCGTCCGGAGAGCCGCTTCTTCTGAATAGTCAGCGCCGTGCCATAAGTCGCCACGAAGACTTTGCGAATATGTCAGAACGCGTTCCATACAAGAGTTCTTGCAAGACTCTCATGTAGGCTTCGTGACCGGTTCAACAGAAAGACCCCGCATTGGGGAAGCAGGACTTTCGATTTCTGAGCAGCAGAAGAGCTTTCGAGCTGGCGAGTTCCTCCACTCGCAGCGCCAGTTTCCGATGGACATCCTCAACAGGATCGCACACCCGGATGAAGGGCGATGCCGCAAGACCAAGAAGCACCTTTAGGTGCGCCCAGCCACCCTCGTAGCCGACAATAGGAGCATACGGTGCCATCACAGCCTCCAAGTCATCCGGATAGAGGCACTCATACTCGAAGAAGTTCGTATAAACCTCATAGTTGCGGCCCTTGAGCTGAAATGTCTCGGTCGGGACTCCTTCGGCCAGGATCACCTGGTGGCTGGCAAGCATAAGGTTGAAGTACTCGATCACCGCCCAGTCGGTCGGAACAGCCGGTACAATCGAAGTGCCGTTGATCAGTTCCTTCACCCGGATGAGAACCCCATCGAGGAACAGCGCATGGTTGGGAGACAGGTACAGATCTGTATGCGGGATCTGCTCGGCCAAGGCACCTCGCCTCACGCGGATGGGCACCACCTCCTTCGACCAGGAGAAGCCGCTCTTCCGATAGCTGTTGCGACCAATCCACTGCACCGGCAGGGCTTGCCCCTCCACCGTTTTGACCAGGTCGCCGATCCGCAGATCCTCGATACACACCTCGCCCGTTGGGGTCAGGATGGACGTGCTGCGCAGGAAACACGCCGGTCCTCGACCTATCCCATGGCTACCGCCGGGTGGGCCCATACCCCCGCCGTCAGGCCCCCGGCCACGGCCCCTCCCAGCATTCTGAGCATTTGCCGATGATGACAGGATCGTTGCAGCCCCCGTACCGAGCGCAGCCGCTCTTGCCATCACCGCCGCCGCAAGTCCAAGAAAGTGACGCCGCGCTTTGTTAGGCCGGCTCTTGGGCCCGCTGTCTGGTTTAAACTGATTCTCTTGTGCAAATTGCGTCATGATCCCAACCTTTTGTGCAGAATCTTGTGCCCCCGCCTATGTTCTTGCCACTGGAACACAGTTCAACTATTTGATCTTTTAATTCATTTCAGAGACTGGATGATCATGAGCTAATAAGGATCAGCTGATACTTAAAACGGCGCAATTTCAGACAAGAATTATCCTTCTGTTTGAGGCGTCTCGGACCCCGCCGAATTCTTCTGGTTGAGGCGTCTCGGATCCCGCCGAACAGCTTGGGTGTGAATGCCTGATAGAAGTGGCATCTATCCCGTCATACCCAGAATTCGAATGGCTTCCAAAACGCGAAGTGTTCCAAGTGCGTCGGCATTTTCCGTATATTCCGGTGTCTCGGATCTGACCCGCAAATGACTTTGAGCAGCAGGATTGCAGATCTCGTTTGGTTTCGTTTCCTGGATAGTGCGGATCAGATTGGTTGCATCGGTTATATCGCCGTAGCGCAATAGAAGACGCGCATCCGGCTCATATGGGCCTTGGTATAGATGATCGATACGCCCGGTATTGAACGATGAGGAGCGTTGCTTGACGGCGTGAGCCCTGTAACCTTTTCCTTGAAGGAACTCCGGCAAATAGGCTTTGTCCTGGCCGGCAACACCAAGGATGAGCGCAATTTTTTCCGCCATGCCGTCTCTCCAAATCTCCAGGTGTTGGACAGATGACCGGGAAAGTATAGAAGCCGCGTTTCCATCACGGAGCTTGCTCAAAGAGAGTAAGAGGCACCTCTCATTGGATGATGGAGCATTTCGGCATCATCATTTCGAACGATACATCTACAATGCTTGGGGGATCTGAACTACAGATAGGGCAGCCACCTCTATGAGGCCGGGATGGAAATCTGCGTCTACGCCCTATGCGCTGCGCCTTTAAAGCTAATGGGTAAGAGCGATTCATTGGCAATTGAACTAGTTTGCCCTGAGAAGAGCTGCTGACCTCCAAATCCGCAATGCTTCTGCCGTCTTCAGCCGCCCGCGCCCGCCTCCATGGATCTGTACGAGGTAGAACTGGTAAACGAGAATGAACATTCGGCGCGCTCTTCTCCTTGCGACAGGCGAACAACATATAGGTGTCATTCTCAACTTCAGCTTAATCGCAGTCGTTTCTCGACTGCTGAGCCCCGCTGAGGTCGGCATATCTGTCGTCGGGGCAGGAATAAGCGCCATCGTCGTTTCTCTGCGTGAGTTCGCAACAGCGGATTTTCTCATTCAGCGAAAAGATCTTACACTCGAAGATATGCGCACTTCTTTCACGATCCTGCTGGGAGCAGGATTGGTCATCGCATTTGCTCTCTTCGTGGCAAGCCCATGGATTGCAGAATTTTATGAACATGCCGAGCTATCCCCGTATCTCCGAGTGGTCGCGCTCTCCCACATCTTAAGTGCTTTCTCCCTGCCAGTTGTCGCATTGCTTCGTCGTGAGATGGCCTTTGGTACCGTTGCATCAATCAACATCGCTGTTGGCGTGGTCAATGCATCCACGACGATTACCTTGGCGTGTCTTGGATTCAGTGCCATGAGTTTTCCCTATGGCATGCTCTCGGCTTCAGCGGTGATGGCCTTATGCTCGATCTTCTTGTGGCAGGACCGGCAGATGTTCCGGCTCTCTCTAGCCTCGTGGAGAGATGTGGTCGCCTTCGGTGGCTACAATGGAACGACGACACTGCTCGATCGGGCCTATGGGGCCCTTCCACAGCTGTTTCTCGGACGGGTACTGCCGTTGTCGGCAGTCGGCTTTTACAACCGTGCCAGCACGATCTGCGGCATACCGGACAGGCTAATCCTGAGTGGCGTCTTTTCCGTAGCGTTCTCAGCCTTTGCGACAGAATTCCGTGAGGGTAATAGCCCGAAGACGTCATACTTGCGGGCGATCACTTCTATTACGGTTTTTCACTGGCCGGCCCTGGTCGCTATCGCCCTGCTTGCGCACCCTATCGTCATGATCATCCTTGGGCCGCAGTGGCTTGATGCCGTTCCGCTGGTGCGGATTCTCGCTCTTTCAGGTCTCTTCTGGTTCCCAATTATGATAGCCCAGCCGCTTCTCGTAGCTGTTGGCGCCATCCACCACAATTTGATGAGCTGCCTGATCAGCCGGCCACTGGCGGCAATCATTCTCTGCCTTGCAAGCCTTTTCGGTGTCAAGGCTCTGGCCGCCTCACAGTTTATCACCCTGCCGCTTCAGGTTTTCATCACACTCTACTTCGTTCGTCTTCACGTCCCATTCGGATGGCGCGAACTGGCTGCTGCGACTTGGAGAAGCGCGGTGTCTACGACTTGCAGTGCAATCGGACCCAGCGCCGTCATCGCGCTCTCCGGGTTTCGGTTTGATCTCTCGATCGCGGCGGCCATTGCTGCTGGCTCCCTGGCTATGGTGGGTTGGCTCATCGGTCTGCGCCTGACCGATCATCCAGTTCTAGCCGAATTCCAGAGCATCATCGGCACCATTAAAAATCATCTGCGGAGGAGCCTAGCTACCTTCAATGCAAATCGCCTCGCCCCTCGTGCAGTTCGATCGAAAGTCAAGCGCCTATGAGTGCCGCTATAGAACGCGGCACTTGGGGCTCGTCTTGCAGATCAAGGCAACACGGGAAAGGCAGAGGCTTATACCGCCGCGATGCTGACGTGACTCTGCGACGGCTTTCTGGCAGGTGAAATCGTGATTCCGTCCTGGTTGGTAGGATGGAGGCGGCCATGGGGCAGGTGCTGACGATCCGAACCGATGTGCAAAGCCCCGCAGACCTGCGGGTCCAACACAGGGGACTTGGCTGGGCTCTACGATCATCCGAAGGGACACCGCAGACCGGTGCTGAGCGGGGTGAGGAAGCGGCCCTGATCGATCGCATCCTGCGTGGCCCGGATCCGGAGAAGGGCGAGCCCTCCAGTTGGACGCTGCCGGATCTGTGCCGCTTCATCGAGGAGCGGTTTGACAAGCATATGGGCCCGCAGTCGATGTCGCGGGTGGTGCGCCGGCTCGGCCTCTCCTAGCAGAAAGACGCGGCCGGTTCATCCCCGTCGTAATACCAAGGCGGTCGAAGCCGTCGAAAAAGATCGCATGGGCCAGTGACCGCCGGATTGGTGAAGTAAGGCGGTCACCTCACCCTGGAGGCCGCTCATGCTCAACTCTCCATCAGCAGACGCTTCATTCTCGCACAGCACCCACACGATCTATCTCGCCCTCGAACTCAGCCGCCGCTCCTGGCTGGTGGCGCTGCATGCCCCCGATGCCGCGAAGATCGAGCTGCATCGGCTCCCCACCGGTGACGGACAGGCGGTGCTCGACCTGCTTGCCCGCATCCGAACCCGCGTGGAACGACGCACCGGCGTGAGCCCGCACATGTCGTGCTGCTACGAGGCCGGACGCGATGGGTTCTGGCTGCACCGCCTTCTCGAGGCGCACGGCGTCAGCAGCCATGTCATGGACCCGAGTTCGTTGCAGGTCGACCGCCGTGCCCGGCGGGCCAAGACGGACCGCCTGGATGCCCAGGCTCTGCTGCGGGCGCTGATGGCCTGGTCCCGCGGCGAGCCGAAGGTCTGCTCCATGGTCCGCCCGCCGTCGCCGGACGAGGAGGATGCGCGTCGTCCGAGCCGCGAGCGGGCCACGCTGCTGCAGGAGCGCATTCGCCTGGTCAACCGGATCCAGGGACTGTGCGCCACCCAGGGGATTAACGACTATGAGCCGCTGCGGCCGGATCGTCGCCAGCGCCTGGCGCAGCTGATCACGGGGGATGGTCGGCCCCTGCCGCCTCAGCTGTCGGCGGAGATCGCCCGTCAGCTCGACTGGCTCGAACTGGTGCTGCGGCACTTGGCAGAGGTCGAAACGAGGCGCGATGCCGAAGCGGCGGCGGCGAAAGCCGCGTCCTCGTCCAAGCTCGGGGCCTTGCTGCAGGTGAGGAGCATCGGGCCCGAGCTTGCAACTGTCCTCGACAAGGAGGTGTTCTACCGATGCTTTGCCAGCCGGCGCCACGTGGCCGCCTATGTGGGGCTGACCCCCAGTCCGTTTGCGAGCGGCCGCAGGTCGCGCGAGCAGGGCATCACCAAGGCGGGTAACGCCCGCGCCCGCAAGGCACTGATCGAACTCGCCTGGCTTTGGGTACGCAACCAGCCTGACAGTGCACTCGCGGCCTGGTTCCGCAATCGTGTGGGTTCGGCCACCGGTCGGGTCAGACGCATTGCGATTGTGGCGCTCGCCCGTAAGCTGCTGATCCTGCTGTGGCGCTATGTCGAAACAGGCGCCCTGCCAGCCGATGTGGCCGTGAAGCCCTGAACCTCTTTGCGTGCTGGCGCTGGAGTGTCAGCGCGTGATGTCTGAGGGGAGTGCGACCGCCTTATCCCCCTGGCTTGCGGATACCGACGAAGCCGTCCACTTCGTCCAATCTGAAGCCGTCCAGGCATTCCGATTTCAAGCCGTCCATGGTTCCGAGGTGAAGTCGTCCACCTTGGCGCCGCTCTTCGGGTCGTTGATG
>NZ_JBVVAK010000152.1:0-17557 GCF_055792825.1 Microvirga sp. GN3 | reverse complement strand
ACGCCGCTCCTCCATCTGCTCGGATGTCAGATGCGTCGGCCGCCAAACGTCGTCATCCATCGCGCGCCTCCTCACGAGGATCGACATCACCCTATGTTACACCACCTCCGTGAAGATCATTAGCTGTCGCTTGGCCTGCTTGTGATAGAATGAAACCGTCCTTGTAAGTGCCAGACCCCATTCTCCTTTAGGAGGAATAGCCATGGCTTACAATTATATTCTTACAGCAGGCCCCACGGATCCTGTGAGTGAAGAGGGAGATATTCTCTATGGCACAAGGTCAACTGACGATCCCAATGACGGGAATGATGTCATCAGGAGCCTTGGTGGTCATGACCATATCTATGCAAAGTTCGGGGACGACATCGTAGACGGCGGACGTGGACACGATTTCCTCGATGGTGGATGGGGCGACGACACTTTCTACTTCGGCTCACACTCGGGATACGATGTCATCAAGGCGCTTGGCCGTGAGGAGGGCAACACGGATACGATTGCGGTCGAGGGCAAGTACAACGGCTATTACGTAAGCCCGATCACGGGCGAGGTCGTCCTCAAGTTCGACCACAATCTAAATGGCTATACCGACGCCCGAGTCTTGCTTGCCGGGGTCCATGAGGACGAATGGTTGACCTTGGAACGGCATGTGATTGTGGACGAAGGAAGCATACCTGTGTCCGTAACAGACGAACTGGCGAGGTGGGATGGAGCCTACGCAGCCTTTAGTCCTCCTGCCATAATTTGAAATGTAGAGATGGCGCAGCCAGTTCATCTCTGAGGGGCGGTCAATCCGCCCTTTTATATATAGCCTCGGACAAGCAGGATCGGCGGTGTGCCGTCGTTGCTAAATCCCCGTCCAGGGTCAGAACTTCGGGTATTACAGCTTCGATGACAACAGGCATTCTCTGTGCGACTCCTGAGGAACTCGACGCTCTTCACCACCGCTTCGAGTTTGACGGGGAGCCGACCACCCTTGCTGGGTTTCAGTTCTGGAAGGGGTATTTCCCGAACCGCTCCCGACCTATCGTCCTGTCCCACTCTGGTATTGGAAAGGTCAACGCCGCCACGCTGGCGACGATCCTATTCACGACCTTCGAGGGCGAGGATCTGATCTTCTCGGGCGTGGCGGGAGCCCTAACCGATCTTGAGGTCGGCTCAGTGGTGCTCGTCACCAGAGGAGCCACGCATGATTACGGGCTCATCAGCAACGGCGTCTTCACCTGTGTTCCGGTCGGCGACCTCCCGCTGCCGGGGATTGCTCAGCCCTTGCGGGACCTTCCGCGTGTCCCAGCCCAGGTTGAGCAAACGTTGGAGAAACTCCGGGACCGGATGGCCGACAAGCTGACCATTCACCTTGGGGCAGTGGTGTCCGGCGACGTATTCATCAACTGCCAGGACGCCAGAGCCCGTCTTTGGGACCTCGGTGGAGACATCGTGGACATGGAGTCAGCGGCGGTGATGGAAGTCGCCCGCCGTTTCGGTAAGGGAGCGTATATCATCCGCACCATTTCGGACGGGGCAGGGGATGACAGCCATCTCTCCTATTCTGAGATGGTGGCCATCGTGGCCCACAACTCGGCACTCTGCGTCGAGGATCTGCTTAGGATTATGCCTTGACCAGAGCATTAGGTGGACGCGGATATCACAGGAAAAGCAAAGTCGGCTCTCGTGCGTACCGGCTTGTGCGGCTCGGTGACCGCAGAAAGCCTTTGGCGCATGCTTTAACAGACTGAGACGAGATCTCTGAGGAGCGTTCACCATGAGAACCAATCTCTGTGAGAAGTTAGGCATCGACGTTCCGATCATCCAGGCCCCCCTGGGCGGGGCGGGTTGTCCAGAGCTTGCGGCAGCGGTAAGCAATGCGGGCGGGCTCGGAATGCTGGCTCTCTGGTTCGTTGATCTCGACGGGGTCCGCCGCCAGATCCGTGAGACGAAGGCGCTGACGCAACGGCCTTTCGGGGTCAATCTGAACCTGACTTTTGATCAGCAGGAGCGATTGGCTGCCTGTCTTGAGGAAGGTGTCTCGATCATCTCCCTGTTCTGGGGTGATCCGGCCCCGCTGGTCGGACGCATTCACGAGGCTGGCGCGGTGGTCCTCCATACAGCGCCAGACGCGGTAGATGCGCGGCAAGCCGTCGAGGCTGGAGTGGACATCATTGTGGCGCAAGGCTGGGAGGCGGGCGGACATGTGCGCGGACAAATGACTTCCCTATGCCTGATCCCGAGCGTGGTTGATGCGGTTGCTCCGACCCCGGTCGTGGCCGCGGGAGGGATCGCCGATGGGCGAGGTCTCGCAGCCGTGCTCGCCCTCGGAGCTTCCGGCGCGTGGATCGGCACCCGATTCCTCGCCGCGAAAGAAGCCGCCATCCACCCCCACTATCGGGAGCTTCTGCTTCAGGCGAACGGGGTGGACACGGTCTACATGCAATTGTTTGATGTTGGCGGGCCAAATGCTCCGCATCGGGTGCTCAGAAATTCAACCGTTCGGGCATGGGAGGCGGCGGGCTGCCCGGCGCCCGGCAGCCGACCCGGCGAGGGAGAGGTGCTGGCGACCTCGCCGTCGCGCGGCGAACTTGAGCGGTACAGGGCAGTCACACCGGGCACGGATGCTACCGGTGACATTGAGGCCCTTTCGCTGTGGGCTGGTCAGGGTGTTGGGCTGGTCAAGCGTGTCCAAGGGGCCGCCGAGATCGTGCATGAAATCATGGACGAAGCGCGGTCGGTGTTCCGGTCCTGTGCGGCGCTTGCAGCCTCATAGCAAGCTGAACTGGCTGTCTCGGGCTTCTGATCGACCCAAGGGCACACGTGTTTAGTGCTTCCGAGCGAGTGCAGCCCTGTTCCGCTTCTGCTCGCCTGTCGGAGCGGCGCGACGGCTCCAGCCATCAAGCTTCGCTGACACGTTCAGTCAGGCTGGCACCAGACCATAGCGAAGCATGATCTCCTTAATCTTTGCCAGATCCGGCTTGCCCGGCACGTTGATCTCTTGGGCCACTTCCTCGAAGTAGCGCCGCCCGATAGAGCCGGGCGTTAGGACGATCAGAGCCCGTGCCGTCTCAGAGTGCAGGTTCTCATGGTGATGGACACTGCCACGGGGCAGGAGGAGGCTGTCGCCTTTCCGAAGCTCGTGCTTCTGACCATCAAGGGTGGTCGTGAGTATTCCCTCCAGTCCATAGACCACTTCATCCACGTCGCGATGATAATGCGGGGCTGGCACCCGCGCGTTGGCTGGGACCAGGAACTCGAACATCACGACGCTTCCCGAGCCTTGGGTTTCATCGACCAAGAAGTGGAGTTCCAAGCTGCCGATCTGCACGACGTTATCACTGCGGCCTTCCATCGGGGGCCTCCATCCCTGTAAGCATCCCCATAGTCATGTTCGCTCTCCTTTATGGCTGAGAAGGCGTCAAAGCTGGTCAGGTCCCCCGCTCGGTCACAGCAGCGAACAAAGCCATGCTCTCACTCAAGCCCTTGAGGGCATAAGTGCCCCGCTCCTCCAGCCGCAGACTGGACCCGGCCACCAGATCGCGCACCGTTCGCGACACGAGCACCTGACCCCCGTCTGCCAGCGCAGCGATACGGGCTGCAATGTGAACCGCGATGCCGCCGATGTCCTCACCCTTCATCTCGATCTCACCTGTATGGACGCCGCAGCGGACCTCCAGACCCAATGCGTGCAGGGCCTCTATGATCGCGCTGGCGCACCGGACGGCTCGGGCTGGGCCATCGAACGTCGCCAGAAAGCCATCTCCAAGGCTTTTGATCTCACGTCCTCTGAAGCGGTCGATCTCGCGCCGAACGATCTGATCATGCTCGTCGAGAAGAACACGCCAGCGCCGGTCACCCATCTCTTCTGCCCGTGTCGTGGAGCCCACGAGGTCTGTAAACAGCACGGTGGCGAGCACCCGGTCGGGTTCGATCTCGCTGTGGGTGCCGGTGAGAAATTCCTCGATCTCATCAGCCACCGGGTCCACGTCGCCAGCCCACATGACGTGATCATGCCCTGGCAACTCCACGTATTTGGCTCCTGCGATATTGGCTGCAAGATAACGTCCTCCCTCGATATTGACCCGTGTATCTCCTGAGCGATGGAGGATCAGGGTCGGAACACGGATAGCGGGCAGGATATGCCGAATGTCGATCTGGCTGTTCATCCGCATGAGCGTGATGGCAGCCGAGGGACTGGCACTCAGCCGCTCGAAACGGCCCCACCACTCTTTGAAGCGTTCGTCCGTAGCTTTGCTCGGTGCGAAGGCGTTCAGACTGGCATCCTTCCCCCACGCTTGCTCAATTCTGTCCAAAAATGACTCGAAGCGGTCCGGCGGCAGCACCCAGGTATGAAAGTGGGCGTAGCTTCCGTAAAGAGCCAGCGACTGAGTTCGTTCTGGGTAGGTCGCTGCAAAGAGCATGCTCATTGCGCCTCCCTCCGAAATGCCGAACAGGGTCGCTCTTCGGCTGTCCACCGCGTCCATGACGGCTCGAACGTCGTCCATTCGTTCTTCAAGGGTGGGCAGGTTCCCAATCCGGTCCGACAGACCGGTTCCACGTTTATCGAAGAGGATGAGGCGGCTGAATGAACTCAGGCGAGAGAGGAGATGAGCTAAGGTCGGTTCCTCCCAGTAGAGGTCGAGATTGGAAATGAACCCTGGAACCCAGATGAGATCGAGTGGTCCGCTGCCGACCACCTGATAGGCAATCCGGAGGTCGCCGCTCTTGGCATAATGGGTCTCAACTGCCATGGCTCGGCTCCCCGACTGGGATATACAGGGTGTAGGAAGCTTACGGCGTTGGTCGCCGCTCGACCTTGTGCTCCTGCGGACCCATCAGACCCTCGGTGCAGTTCCAGGTGAGATTCTGCTGCGGGCTGAGTGTGGTGTCCAGCCTGGATCTGGCGTCGGCGAAATCCGGCAGCCAAGCTTGGCCCTAATGGTTCCAAGAGCACTCGGCAGCAACGGGACTGTCATCAGCCCACAATGAGGAACATTCCATCGGGACTCTCGTTTGTCCGCACCTACCAAGGAGAGAGGCCATGTTGGCGTGATGCCGAGTTCTCGTGGTGGAGGACGAGGCGCTTGTGGCCGCGACGATCAGCGATCTCCTCACCGAGGCTGAAGGAGTACCAGTCGGACCGGCGGCGACCGTCAGCGAGGCTCGACGGGTCATCAAGGATAGTCCACCACTGAATGCGGCCTTGCTCGACGTGAACCTCAGCGATGGTCCCGTCACCCCTGTGCTGGAGGCGCTGAGCGCACGCGGTATTCCAACCGTGGTCTACACGGGGGGTGCTGTCCAGAGGATGTCCGCCGACGCCATCCCGATCTGATTGTGCTCTCCAAACCTGTCGCGCCTGCCCGCCTCATCGGCGAACTCCGGAAAGTCATTGGCAAGTCGGGCCAACTTCCTTCTCACAGTTAACGTGCAAGCAAGCCGTTGGCGGCGACATAGTGGATATGGAGTCCACGGCGGTGCTCGAAGTGGCCCGCCGCTTTGGCAAGGGAGTCTACATCATCCGCACCATCTCAGACGGGGCAGGGGGCGACAGCCATCTCTCCTACGCTGAGATGGTAGCTATCGTGGCTCACAACTCAGCGCTCTGCGTCGAAGATGTGCTCAAGATCATACCCTGACAGGAGCATCAGACAGGCGGGGATGATCGCGGGAGCGCCAGTAATCATTTTTCAGCGAGGTGCTGGGCTGTCTCGGATGATCGCCGAGGCTGTCCGGAAATATCCGGCTGATCATCCAGGTGCGCGGTGCCAAGCAGACGAAGGGCTCCCGCGATCAAGACAATGGCAGTCGGTTTCACGAGCATCTCCCAGGTAATGCGCGTCCCGACCTCCACTACGTCGGTTACGAAATCCACCACCAAGTAGACCAGGACCATCTGGATCAAGGTGATCTTGATTTCTCCGAGACCCTCAATGTGCATCCACAGCGGTGCCTTGGCTCGAACGCTATTGGGAAGGTTAAAGGCAAAGCCGAAGGTGATCGCATAGGCGAACACAATCAGGACGAGGCCAAACAGGAACGCATCCGTGGCTTGCATCACTGTGGCAATGACCGACGTTTCGGTGGCGACGCTCGGCTCAACAACCATCTCCAGGGCATATACCAATTTCAGGCAGCCCTCGAAAAACATCAGCATGGCCCCGAGTGCAGCCCCGAGAGCAGCGACGAGGGTGACCCAGCGCAGGGACAGGATGAAGTGGAGCATCTGATGAGAGAGCCCTCAGCCAGTATCGTGGTCTCGGTACAGTTTTAACATATTAGCCAGAAACCACGCGCCACCTTAGTCGAGACGATTGCAGCAGCCGCTCGATCTTATGCTCCTGCGGACCCATCGGACCCTCGGTGCAGTACCTGATCCGATTCAGCTTGCGCCTGAGAAAGGTGTCCAGCCTGGATCTGAGATAAGGCGAGACTCGGCAGCCAAGCTTGACCGGAGGCATTAGGTAGATGCGGACGGTCACGGCAGAGTTGGGCCAGCAGTAGGTTAGTGGCTCAGGCTTTGCCGATACAGCGAATGCAGCCTTTCTCTTGGGATTGTCGAGGAGTATCATCTTTCGATAGAAACTGTGTTTCTGCTGCCGCGCGTCCGCAGGCGCAATAGCCAAAGATATGGGACGGCAGTGCCTTGACCCACCTTTGAGGGTCACCGTCGCGCCTCGCGTCTGGTCGAGCACAACAGCATCAAGGCTCCTCGATCCACAACAGGCGTCCGCTCCAACATATGGAGGTTGCCTGTGTCCCGCATCTCGATGCTATCCTGTCTCGTGCTGGTCGGCTCTCTTGCTGTTCTTGCCACGACTCCTTTCATAGGACCCTCTCAGGCCCAGCCTGCCTCCGACATCATGAAGGCGACGCTGGCCCAGCCCAAAGAGAAAACAGCCGAGGTTTCGACCGACGAGTTGCGCCAAATCTTGGTTGACGGCAGTGCAACGGTCTTTGATGCGCGCCCGCATCTGGAGTTCGCGGTCAGCCATATTCCCGGTGCCCTCAACGTCGCTCCCAAGGCGGGAGTGCCCATGTCGGTTTACGTTTCCGATATTGCCGAGATCGGGCGCATCCTGAACGAGAAGAAGGATGCCGCCATCGTCCTGTACTGCAATGGCCCGTTCTGCGGGAAAAGCAAGCGGCTGGCCGAGGAACTGAGTGGGGCAGGCTACACGAATGTGCGCCGGTATCAGCTTGGTGCTCCCGTCTGGCGGGCGCTGGTGGGTGTGATGCAGATCGAGCCTGACGGCATTCGCTACGTGCGCGAGGGCGACAAGACGGCGGTGTTCCTGGATGTGCGAACCGCCGACGAATTCAAGTCTGGAAGCATCAGCGGCTCACGGCACCTGCCCAAAGAAGAGGTCGTCAAGGCAAAGGACGACGGGCGCTTGCCCATGGAGGATCACAACACGCGCATCATCGTGTTCGGAAAGGATGCAGCCCAAGCAAAGGCGGCAGCCGAGGAGATTGCCCGAAACGCCTTCCACAATGTGACCTTCTATGCGGGCTCGCTGGCTGATCTTAAACTTGCAGGCAACTAAGCGCGAAAGGTGCTCTGACTGCTGCTGATCCAGATCAGCAGCAGTCGTATAACCATCGGTCCACCATGCCATAGCGCTTTGTTAGACGGTTGTGTAATGGTCGCGTGAGGAAGCGCGATGAAAGAACTTGACACAATCGACCTACCAGACGGGCGTCGTGGCACAATCGTCCGCATCCACTCAGGGGCTCCGATCATCGTCGTCGAAGTCGGTCCCGACCTTCGACTACATCATTGAGGAAAACAGTTTGAGGGAGATCTCACGCATAGCCGTTTGGCCAGAGGGTCTTGTGAACCGTTTGATCGAGGGCAAGAAGGCGGCAGATTGAGAGTGCGAATATTGTCGATGAGGTCACGTATCTAAAGCACCGCCCGGTACCGGTCACGAGGAGGTTCAGGATCTACACGGATAACGCCTCAACGAGGGAGAAGGGCGATCTTGTCGGTTGGACAAGGATTACATTGAACCCACATCGGGCGAATAGGGCCGCGAACTCGGCTTCGGTGCGCTCCCTTCCACCGTCTGAGGTCCCGAGAAGGTAGGCTTCTTCCGTGACCATGATGACCTGGGTTCTGCCCTCCCGGTGCTCCTCACAGCCCAGAGAACAAGCTCCGTCTCATTCTCCGTTGAAGCTGTTCGAGTTTGCGCTGGTAGGGCTCGCGTTCTGCCTCATGGCGTCTCTCCCGTTCAGCCCACAGGGGCTGCTTGACGGCACCAGGGCCAAACCGTTGTACCAGCCGCTCGCGATCACGTTCATAGCGGTACTCGACATCGGCCAGCGCCGCGAGGGTGATCTGAAGCTCATAGAGCAGGTCATCCTGAGACCAGAATGCCTGAGTGGCGACCGACATAATCCGCCGCGTCAAAACACTTGGTGTCATTTTCGACCTCCATTTCAGGTGGGTCGGGGAGCGGCATCCAGCACACAGCCACCACGATCCCGTGGCTCGCATCAATCCAGACGCTGCGCTCGGGCGACCAGTGCCCAACCACCCAGTCGTGCCATTGGGTAAACAGAAGAACAGGCGTCCCGTCCTGTGGGGCTGTCTCCAGTGGGTGCCAGTGTCGAAACGGGGAGGAGAGGAGCTTACCGGCCATGATCTCCCCTCTCATAGACCTCCAGCCGCTCGACGATGGCTGTGAGGTTTTCTGGGAGAGGCATGTGGAGGACTTCGGAGTAGAGGGACCGAAGGTCGCGTCCAATCACTTCAGCAAGCTTTAGGCCAACCCAGCGGTCGGCTGTGGCGATCCATGTCATGCGGCTATCCTCGGGCGAGTGCATCGAAGTCACTGGCCTCTGGCTTATCTTTTAACCAAATTGCTTTCGGACGTTATCGGAGCAGAACCGGCTGCGGCGGTCTTGGTTTCACCTAAGCCATTAACATAGGTTAGAAATTCTTCTGTAATCCTGGAACGTAGATCAGCCTGAACCGTGCAGATCGTCAGCGAACCATGACCTTGTTCCGAAACTCCAGCGGGTGAGCGATGTTGTGCAAAGTCGCGATGCCTTCGCCCGTGCCTCGGACGGTGATTGAGCCGTAGCCAAACAGCCGCCCAAAGATGGATTGGTCCACATCCACACTCTCCACCTTGTCCATGTTAACCTCGGTGGTGTGGCGCTGGATCAACCCGGTCTTGGCGATGATGCGCCGGTCCGTCACAGCGATCTCCGTTCCAAACCGTTTGAGCCAAGCCGGAATGGCGAGCACGACGGCGGCGATCCCGAACACTCCGGCCCCATAGAGCAGCAGGATATTCATGCTCGGGTCAGCGTAATATGAGATCAGGAATATCAGGGCGATCACCAGAGCGACAATGGCATAGAGGTAGACGAACCAGTGAATGTTGGTCTGGAACCGCAGGGTCTCGCCCGGCTGGAGCACCTGCTGGACGTAGCTCATAGTCGCATCTACTCCTGGTCTTGTGATGAGGCAGGATAAACGACAACCGGGGGTGCTACAAAGCTGGGGGTTAGTCGGTGCATCAGGCTATCGCCGATGCCGCCATGGCCAGTTGGAATCACCTTTCTCATGGAACAGCCGAAGAGCCTCCTGCGAAAGGCTCAGAGGAGGCTTGATAGCGGTCGGCTGCACGAGCTTGGGACGGTGCCGGTCCTGCCGCTTGAATGAGCGCAATGCCTCTGCCGAGAGCCTCGGCAGACCCTCAGTGGCTATTCGCTGACACAACTCCTGCAAGTCCTCTCTGGGTCATCGGGCATGGCTGATCCCTCAGCCGCACGAGCACGGAATCGGTATCAGTGCAGAAGGGCAAGGATGGTTCCGTGTTGTCTCCTGCCTACGAAGAGGGACGAGGTTCGCATAGCACCGACAGGAACATCCAGGCTCGGACCGGGCATGCGAGTGGCTGCCAGATCTTGCCTGGGCAGAACAGGTCCAATGGACGAGGCCACGGAAGGGGCCGATCTGCATTCAGCACGGCGGAATGGGCCAGAGAGACTACACTCTTTCCGGAGCAGCAACAGAGACGAACATCCACTGGCTTGATTGCTCCTGACGTTGCCTACTGGTGCGCCGCCACTCTGACCTCGTGCAGCAGCGTATCCTTCGGAAATGGGCGTGGCAGAAAGCACCCGTCTCCCGGAATATCGATGGGGCGTAGATGCCGAAGCTGGCCCGACGTGATTACCAGCCCCACGGAGGGCCAGCGGTCGTGAACCTTTCGCGCAAGCTCCAGGCCCTCCGCTTTGGTCGAGACATCAAGATCGGCGAACAGTACCCGCACATCAGGCCGTGTCTCAAGCGTGGTCCACGCCTCGGGTATGGTATCGGTCGCAATAACATCAAATCCGGCTTCGTTCAGCACAGTGGCCACGCCCGTGCGAACCACGGGTTCGTTCTCCACCAGCAGCACGGTTGTCTTTGTGCCCGCGTCACGCGCTGTCATGTGTCGGTTCCCAGATGCTTAAGAAGATTGCTCGCGCCAATGCTGATCCCTACCAACCGATCCGTCGAACGAGGAGCGGCTGGCCCAAGTGCCTGATGGCTTTTTGCTGAACGGGGTTGAGGGGCTCTATCGGCGTCCAGGGTTGTGTCGGTCAAGCAGCCCGTGTCAGAATCTGCTTCTCCAAGCGTTCAAGGTGTTGAAGGTAGGGAGCCCGCCGCTCCTGATGCCGCTCTTGCAGCTTTCCGATCACTGTCTGCTTCAGCCACTCATCTGCCGAGCTATTCCTGACGGTCTCAATATCACTCTCGTGCTCGAAATCGATGTCGGCCAATGTCGCAAGGAGCGTTTGCAGTGATGGCAGAAGCTCGGAACGGTACATCCGGACCGCGCCGGTTCTGGCGTGAGACTGATGTTCTGTTTTAGTGGGCATGTGTTTCCTCGGCTTGTTCTTGGTTGATGGCGTGCCGGTTACGCGTGCAGATGGGCTGCCGCTGGGTGCCCTGCAATCAGCCTATGGGGGTAATACTTATGGGTGGGCACCCTTTTCTGACCCGCCTGAGATCAAGAAGATGCCGGCCATCGGATGCTCGAAGGGCAGAAGAACCTTGCTAAGAAGCGCCGCTGCGCCAACCGCCACGGTTAGCCCCAGACGACACCCTTGAGGCTGTCTCACAGCAGTCAATATGATCGCTGGCCCGCCACTGCATCTTGACCGTGTTGTGGCAGGGATTGTCCACGTCCTGCTTGCAGAATGCACAGACCATGGCTTACCTCTGTCTCTGCGTGAGCATCTCGGGACACCAAAAAGGTATGGGGACGGGGTTTCTTGTGCCCTTCCCACTTCTTCCTACCCTGAAAGACCTCATCCGTGGGTTCAACGGCTGGATCACCACCCTGGACCGCCTTCGTGAACCGCCCTTCGTGCTTAAGCCCCGGTCCTCTGAGAGGGCCGGGAGCGGACTACCTCTGCCGCTTGCCTGTCCAAACCGTCAGGTTAGGAGCCAGTAGTAGGTCACCTGATAGTAGTCGTGCAGGTCCTGCTCGCTCGCCCGATCCGGCCAGTCCTGACCGCGATCACGGGAGAGACTCGGCGCACTCCGAAGCTGCTCTGCCGTGATCTGGATACGATATCCTCCCAAGCTGAGGTCATAATCGAGCATGCGCCAGGGGACGGCGTACTCGCTCGTGCCCACGCCAAAAAAGCCGCCAAACGACATCACCGCATAGGCCACCCGTCCGCTGATCTTGTCGATCATCACCCGCTCGACGGTGCCGATGCGCCTGCCGCTGCGGTCGTACACGGCAGTGCCTTCCACCCGGTCGCTCTCGATCAGCGGCTTGCCTGAGCGCTGACCAGGATAATCCCTGCCGGTCCTGCCACGATATGGCGCACGCTCCTGGCTTCTGCTCAGACCACCAATGAGCCAAGCCATCCCAAGGCCGACTGCTCCCACTGCCAGCAGCGATGTGAGCGGGGCCTCAGTGAATTGGTGCTCGACGGCCTGTGTGGCTCGCTGATAGTAGCGCTGGGCCTGCGGATAGTGGTCGCCTGCTTCACGGACATACCGCTGGCCTTGATCGTAAGCCTCACGGGCGACATCGGAGGCACGGCCTGCAAGATCAGCGGCGGTGTTCCTCGCCTGATCAACCAAGCTTTCGCCCCCGCTTCCTTGAGGGTTCCCTTGGGCCGTGTCTCTATTGCCACCCGGCTGGTTTGCAGCGTTGGACGGCACGTTTCCAGCTTGCCCGGCTCCCATTCCCTGTTTCTCGTCCATGATCACTCTCCTGTTGAGATGATGATCCGATTGCGGCGATCTGCTCAGGTCTTTCCAACTCTTAGGGCCACCCTTTCGTTCAGCGTGTGCTCGGGCTTGGCTGCGGTGGATCGAAGGTCCGGTTCAACACGCGGTCATACCGCCGCGCTGGTACTGCAAAGCGGAGGCGGGAAGGGGGTTTCCAGGTCTATCGGCAGGAGGTCTATCGGCAGGATTGATAGTCCAACCTCCAGCCATCGGCTGGGCCATTGACCACTACCTTCCTCAACCCTTCCCGCCCTGAATGATCGTGAGCTTCCTCATTATGGGCAGAAGGTCTGGGAAGGGCAGCTAACTTAATACAAGTAATCGTCAAGCTCGCATGTTCAGGATAGATTCAAGCTGGATGGGCGAAGGCTTATCGGATGACCAAGCAGGCCAACGGCAGACCGCTTGTCCTCGTCTTGGAGGACGAAGCCCTGATTGCGCTCAATCTCCAGGATGATTTGCAGGATGCAGGCTATGACGTGGCTGGCCCCTTCACCACCTGTGCTGCTGCCCTGGAATGGCTCCAGACCGAGACGCCTGACACAGCCATTCTGGACGCGGCGCTGAAGGATGGACCCTGCCGCGAGGTTGCTCTGGAGCTTAGCCGCCGTGAAGTGCCGTTCCTAATCTATTCAGGCCATCATGAGGACCGCCAGCTTCTGTCAGAGTTTCAACATGTGACTTGGATCGAGAAGCCGGTCCCTTCTGCCGTCCTGCTCCAAGCCTGCGAGCAGCTTCTGGTCGGCTACGTCTAAATTGCTTGGGGAAATCAGCCACTTCACTTGAACCTACCCGAATTATGCACGTTCTCACGAGTGGTCCCAGCGGTAACTGGCCCGTGTTGAACGATCAACGGCATCCCACCTGGACAGAGCGCGACCGGCTTGCAACCTTGCATAGCTACCGGGTTCTCGACACGCCGCCAGAGCCCGCATTCGACGATCTGGTACAGCTTGCTGCTCACTGCTGTCAGGCTCCCATTGCTCTCATCAGCCTCATCGACGAGCGCAGGCAGTGGTTCATGGCCGAGGTGGGGCTTGGGATGCGCGAGACGCCACTCGACCGCTCGATCTGCCTCAGCGCCATGCTCCAGCCGGGGCTGACCGTAGTTCCGGACCTGACCAAAGACCTTCGGTTTGCCAGCAATCCTCTCGTGACAGGGGAGCCGCGCCTGCGCTTCTATGCCGGGGCGGTGCTGAGAGCCCCCGATGGGGCTCCCTTGGGAGCCCTGTGTGTGCTCGCTCATGTGCCCCGTGACCTCACAGAGGAGCAGGCTGCCACCCTCCCCCTGCTCGCGCGACAGGTGATGTCGCAATTGGAATTGCGCCGTGCCATTGCCGAGCGGGATGAGCGATTGGAAGCGAGCCACCGCGTCGAGCAGCGGCAGTCTTTGCTGGTCCGCGAGCTTCACCATCGGGTGAAAAACACCTTGGCGACGGTTCAGGCCCTCGTTGGAGCCACAGGCCGGTCCACCGGCAGCTTTGGCGAGTTCTATCGCTCGTTCTCCAAACGTATCTCCTCCCTGGCGAAGACCCACAACCTGTTGACCGAGGACTACTGGCAAACCGCGCCGCTGCGGGAGATCGTCCTCAACGAACTCAAGCCGTTTGCTGAGAGCCGAGTGCCCCGCTTCATGCTGTTTGGTCCGCCTGTTGAGCTATCGGCGGATCTGGCGGTGCCGGTCGGCATGGCGCTTCACGAACTGACCACGAACGCCGTTCAGTACGGGGCTCTGTCTGCTCCTGGTGGCTATGTTGAAATCCGGTGGGATGTTGTTGAGGTTGAGGGCGTCCGAAAGCTCCATCTGGAATGGCGAGAGCACGGCGGGCCTCCAGTGAGCGAGCCGCAGCATTGTGGGTTTGGCTCGGCTCTGCTTCAGCGGGTTCTGCCCATGCAGTGTAATGGCAAGGTGGAGGTCCGGTACGACAGGGCGGGTCTGCGCTTCCGGATGAGTGCGCCCTTGGTCGAACAACGGCTGGTCCCACCGTATTAGCGGCCCTGCTTCCATGATAAGTCTGCCCCTCGCGTTGGCCATGAGGCGAGGGAATACGGATAGGCGGGCCGCAATAGAATGTAGGCGGAACGAACTCCTCTTCCCGGCTGGAGCAGGATCAACAATGCAGCGTCCTGCGAAGGCAAAGTGATATCTGCCGTCTAAACCTCCCTGGCCAAAGATCTCATCGGTGATCGACTGCGGCCTGACCTTGAACAATTCAGAAGCCTCGAACAGCAACGGTATTGTTTCGAGATTGAACCGAATGCGTAGATTATCCTGCGGCGGCAAGCTGACTATACAAAATAGTGACTGTCTTTGTCGGGTTTCAGACAGACAGGGGCATCCAACTTCAGTATTTCCCAGCACGCCTTCAGCAAACATCTATCGGCGGGTGACGCCAACCATCTGAACTCTCATCCAGAGGTGTTCAGGAGCCGCAGCATGGTCAATGTGTGCTGAAGTAAAACAGTTTAGGGATGAACCGCTTCTTGAGAATTGGTTCGTGCTGAGCTTAAGCACCTGAACAAGGGTGCGGCTCAGCACGGCCAATCGAGGGCCACAATGCAGAACCAGCAGCATGTCTCGTCTGCGCTGAACCGGCTGATTGTCGGCGCAGAGCAACCCTTCGATCTGCATGCTTTGTGGCAGAGCACATCGCGCACTCTGTCCAATCTCGACTTTGAGCATCGGCATGAGATGCAGCGCCTGGAGCGCAGCCGAACTGATCCCATGCTGAAGAAGCAGATCATGGATACCTTGAAGCGAAGGCACCATGAGCGCCGTCAGCCTTACGTGATGTTGGTTGCCGAACTCCAGAAGCACCTCTCGTCAGCCATGGCAGATGACCTTCAGGCGGCAGGCTGACGATCTTTCGATTTCACCGGCCTATCTGCCCCCACGGGCCGGAACCTTCAAGCGCCGCAGTGGGCGCTTCTTTTTTGTCCCCAACCTCTAACCTGTTCGGCGGTTCACCGCTCGTCTCAGGGCCGGTACCACGCTCGATCACGGAAATGTGATTTTATGCTGCTATCAGGACTCTTTTCAGGTCAAGTTTCTGTCGGCATCCAGACAGACGAAGCTTCGACGGCCTGTGTACGGTCCCTTAACAGGGAAAATCAAACAGGGGGCAACGCATGGCTTCGCAAACACTGACGCTTGTACATGATCGCTCGCCGGATACGGACGCCCCGTCCAGCAGTCTCACTCCAGTGATCCCAACGGCTTTGATCTGCGACAACCGCCTCCTCCGCTCAGGGCTTCAAAACATCTTCCATGGAACTTTGTTTGCTGTGGTCGAGGCGACTTCTGTCACGATCTCAGGACGGCTCCCGCAGATAGCGTCACAGCCTGCCCTGGTCATCGTCGATGCCAATCAGAGCGCCCGTCGCTTGGCCGAGATAGTCAGGCAAGTGAAAGAGCAGTTCCCGCAGGCTCGGATCATGGCACTGGCGGATCAGTTCGATCTCAGCGTGGTGCGGCTCGGGCACGCGGCGGGCGTGGATGGCTTCTGTCTCACAGCCTCTGCGCCAGAGGTACTGATCAAATCGTCGGAACTGGTGATGCTTGGCGAGCCTGTGGTGCCTTGGGCGATCCTTCGCTCTGTCACGGCTGGAACAACCTCGGATCAGCCGCTCCAGAACGACAGTGTAGCAGAGGCGAAGCTGCCTGACTTGGAGGCTTGCAAGCTCTCCGCACGGGAGATGGAAATCCTGGGATGCTTGACGCAAGGGGAGCCCAACAAAGTCATCGCCCGCAAGCTCGACATCACGGAAGCCACCATCAAGGTCCACGTCAAAGCCATTCTGCGCAAGATCGGGGCCTCCAATCGCACCCAAGCTGCGTTATGGGCCTCGCAGCGCCTGCCGCGAAGAGGAGTGCCGAGCCCGAATGTCTGAGGCAAAGACAATGAGGCTTGCGGTTGGCGATGAGGTTCGCGTCCATTTCCATCCACCCGGCCCATGGAGGAGTTTCTCCGAAGGCGTGGTCAGGCGGGTGGACGTGACCACTGAGGCAGGGCGGTTCTTTGTGCTCGAAGTCCGGAATGAGGTCATTCTCGACCAACCGCATCGGATCAGGTCCAATTTCCACGATTATGTCCAGTATGCGTGCCGCAATGACTTCCCCGGTCGGATCGAGGTGCTGACCACCGCAGAACAGGACGTAGAAAAGGAGCCCACGCCTCTTCTAACGACAGCAGCGACACCAGAGGCGACCACGCAAGAAGCTCACGAGCAGCCTGTGCTCGAAGCAGACGCCTGCCACAACCCGGAGGTTGAGCCATCAGCCGAAGCGGAGGCCGACCCCGAGCCGTTTCAAGTCCATTATGAACATGAGCCTGTCCGCAAGCAGGCTGGCCTGATAGCCGCGCTGTTTGGGCGACAGAGATAACAATCACTCGACGCCAGCGACTTACATTTTCCGACTTCAGGTTAGTTCAAATTTGAAGCTGCGGGCTGCCTCGCCGCCCTTCTGGAACAGCCGCATGGCCTCGCGGGTGAACTCGCCATAGCCGATGAAGGTTGGCATCTTTCCTCTCTGCTCGCTGCGTTTGCACGAGCAAAATGATTTTATGGCCTTCTGATCTGGCCCCTCAGATGATCTCCCATACCCACTCAGGATAAGGTGCTTTTGGTCGGCCCAATATGGTTCGCTGCTTCAGACCCTGAAGGGAGAATGTCTATGGCCGGGAAAGCGCGCATGCGACCGTCGTTCAAGAAGCACACCCGCCGCTACAGGGAGGTGATTGCCCCCGCCAAGACACTCGAAGGGCAGAAGAACCTTGCCAAAAAGCGGAGCTACGCCAACCGGCACGGTTAGCCGAACACGATCCCTTTCAGGCTTTTAAGAGCCCTATCGCACTGCTCGATGTGTTCGCTGGCTCGCCGCTGCATCTCAGCGGTATTCTGGCTGGGGTCATCGACCTCTTGCTTGCAGAATGGGCAGATCATCAGACTGACCCTTCAGTTAGGGTGAATATATCGGACAAATAAAGGTGCGGGGCTCAGGTTCCCTCTGCTCAATCACCGCTTCCCACTCTGAATGACCGTAAGCTTCCTCATCATCGGCGGGAGGTCTGGAGGAGGGCGGCTGATAGCCACAAGGTCCGTAAATCGCACCATACATCTGGGATCGTACTGGCCTGGAGGTCGCTCCCACGGGAGGGACTTCCTCGGACAGTCGAGTGCGATCCTGTCGATGAATTAAAGCGTTTTTGGTTTCAGTGTAGGACATAGCCGGCGTGCCTGATCCAGCCTTTGGCATCGTTTGCGGTGATGGTGTCGAGGGCTGGTTTGAGTTCGGCTTCCAAGGCTTCGAGAGTGCGT
>NZ_JBVVAK010000151.1:0-17723 GCF_055792825.1 Microvirga sp. GN3 | reverse complement strand
TAGTACTTCAGGTCGAGGTCGAGATAGGGGTGGATCAGCTTGTCTTTGATGAAGTGCCAGATAATGCGGGTCATCTCGTCGCCGTCGAGCTCGACGACCGGATTCGCGACCTTGATCTTCGCCATGATCTCACCTTGCGCTTTAGGGCTTGAAACACTCCTGCCTGCGGCAGGATGGTTGCGGGGGCTATAGCGCGGTTAAGCCCGGGGGGGAAGGTGGGGGCAGGGCAGGAATTCAGCGCTTTCCCACCTATCGCGGAATTTTTGCAGTCTCGGTGCACAAAGCTGCGCTGAAGAGCGAGTTGATAGTTGCCGCTTTGCTTCGAACTGCCTCCGGAACCTTGGGGCTTTTCACGAGGGTAGCGGTCGTCTCGAGGATGGCCTTGTCGCAGAGACAGGCACCGCGGCCATGCCGTTCATAGCAAAGATCGTGGGCCCGGCAGGCGGCGTCCAAGGCGTCGATGGGAGACGCCCGATCTGCATCGCCCGCGCCGCACCAGTTTCCGTGGAACAAGGGTGGCGCCTGATTGGACGAGGTGCTCGGCGATGCCGCCGCAAGGGCATGGCCCAGGAGCCATGGAATCAGACAAAGACTTGTCGCAAGGCAACGCAACAGAGGCACTCGGGATTCCATGAAGCCGAAAAAGACGTGACGCTATGACGTAAGATTGCAGGAATTAAGAGACATTCATGGATCTATGTTCCCTTCAGGGGAAAACTCACCACGTCACGTGTGCTGCCGCACGGAAAGCCAAGCTTATCCGTAGTTCAGATCCTCTCATTCCGGCGGCTTCCTCAGAGGCATCAGATCCGACAATTCGGATCAGGGGCGCCACCGGAGGGACTTTGTTGAACAAAAGGGGAGCTGACATGCGTCTTGCTATCATTCTCGGAGCGGCGGCCTTGGTTCTGGCAGGCTGCCAGACGGCCGAGCAATCCATGGCCAATGCCGATTCCGTCTGCATGGAATCGGGCCTGAAGCCCGGCACGAAGACCTACGAGCGCTGCCGGAACGCCAACTACCGCAACAACGTCGCCCAGTCGAATGCGGCCGCCAGTCAGGTGGCCGTCGGCACGGCGGTCGGCGTTGTCGGCGGCGCGGCCATCGGTGCGGCCGCGACTCGTCCGGGCTATTACTGCGGCTGGGGCGGCTGCTGGTAAGCAGGCGTTCGAAGCATCGGTTCAAGCATGAGGGGCCTCTCCGAGTATCTCGGGGAGGCTTTTCATAAGACAGCTCACCGGCCTCTCCCGCTCATCGACGGAGCTAGTCGTGGCATCGGGTTTGGCGCTATGGGAAAGCATCTTTCATTCAAGCTGACTGAACCTCAATGACCCGCCCGATCATCATCCTCGTCGAACCGCAACTGGCCGAGAACATCGGCATGGTGGCGCGGGCGATGGCTAATTTCGGGCTGTCGGAATTGCGCCTCGTGTCGCCGCTCAACGGCTGGCCCAAGAAGGGGGCGCATTCAGCGGCCTCCGGGGCGACCCATGTGTTGGAAGGGGCGAAGCTCTATGACACCGCCCGCGAGGCCATTGCGGATCTGAATTTCGTCTTCGCCACGACCGCTCGGGAGCGGGGGCAGATGAAGCGGGTTTTCGCGCCTGACGCGGCCATGTCGGAGGCGCACCAGCGCATCGGAGCAGGGCAGGGCATCGGCATCCTGTTCGGAAGGGAACGGACAGGGCTTGAGAACGACGAGGTGTCGCTTGCCGATGCCATCATCACGTTCCCGGTCGATCCGAAATTCTCCTCGCTCAATCTCGCGCAGGCGGTCCTTCTCATATCCTACGAATGGTACAAGCTCTCCACAGGCGGTACGCTGCCCTTCGACGGTGGTCGGCAATCGCCGCCTGCTCCGCGTGAGATGGTAATGTCGTTCTTCGACTATATCGAGACCGAGCTCGATGCGGTGAACTTCTATCCCGAGGATAAGAAACCAACGATGACCCGCAACATGCGGGATATCTTCCATCGACTCGAAATGTCGGAGCAGGAGGTGCGCACCCTGCGTGGGGCGATTCGTGCTCTTGCGGAAGGACGCAGGTTGAGAAAGCCTTAATCTAATCGTGGCTTTATTACGGTCGGGCGCTATCTGCCCGATTGACCATAGAGGTCGAAACGACGATGCGCCGCTTCCCGCTGCCTGTCCTGTTCCTTGGCGTCTCTCTCGCCGCCTCATCGGCGCACGCGGCAACGCCGCCGCAACAACCCGAGCAGGGGCCGGGCGGGCGCGACTACAAGTCGACTGAAGTGGTGAAGCGGGCCGTTGGTACGGCAAGCTCCGGAACCTTCGTGTTCCATGGTGCCGATGCGCCCGCGAAACCGCGCCCGGTCGTGGTGTTCCTGCATTCCTGGGGCGCCGTGAATCCGGGCCTTTATGGCGGCTGGATCGACCACTTGGCGCGCAAGGGCCATCTCGTGCTCTTTCCGCGCTTCCAGGATGTGAACCGCTCCCGTCCCGCCGACGCGTCGAATCTCGCCGAAGATCTGATCCAAGGTGCTCTCGCGGAGCTGGCCGACGATCCGCATGCCAGACCTGACAGGGACCGGATTGCTTTCATCGGGCATTCGGCTGGCGTGCCCCTCGCGCTCAATCTGGCGGCCGGGGTGAGTTCCGGCAAGGTCCCGGCCCCGAAGCTGGTCTTCGGTCTGATGCCGGGTGGCATCGCCTCCAACGAGAAGGAGCGCGGTATCCTCCTGCGGGATCTCTCGACCATCGATCCGGCTACCATGATCATTACCATGAGCGGCGATCGCGACTATCTGCCGAGCGACCGGGCCTCGCGCCTGATCCTGCAGCAGGCATCGGCCGTCCCGGCGACCCGCAAGCTGTTCATGCGGGCCTCCTCCGACGATCACGGCTTCCCGGCCTTGACGGCGACGCTCGCGTCTCCTGGGTCTCCCAAGGCCGATTACGATGCCTCCAAGATCAAGCTGCCGCCGGATCCGCCTCGCGATCCGAAGCAGAGGAATACCTGGCGCTGGAGCGCCGACATGGCGCTCACCGGGCCTCAGACGATCCTGACTCAACAGCTCGGGAACAACGTCACCGATACCCTCGATTACCTGGCCTTCTGGAAGACCTTCGACATCGCATCCGAGGCGGCCTTCGGCGGTAAGGATGCGAGCGCTCTCCTGCGCGATCCCAAATTCGTCGACATGAGCACCTGGAGTGACGGCTGGCCCGTCAAGCGCCTCTCGGCTCAGATGCCGAAAGGCGAGGGGCCGGAAGCCAAGGAAGAGCGGGGGCCGCGCCGCAGGCTGAACACGGCGCCCACGGAACCCAAGCAGGGATTGTAGGACTTTCTGACCAAGTTGCGTTCGTAAGGGTTAGTCATGCGTGTCGATCTTCTGGCGGGAGCAACCTATAATCCCGCCGTCATGCCGTCTCCGGTTCCCACCATCCTCGTGTTCGATTCCGGTCTCGGCGGGCTCACGGTCTTCTCCGAGGTGCTGAAGGTTCGCCCCGATGCCCGTTATGTCTACGCGGCGGATGATGCCGGGTTTCCTTACGGGCGTCTGACCGAGGCGGTTTTGGCGGAGCGGGTCGTGGCCGTGATGGAGCGGCTTCTCGCTCTCCATAATCCCGATATCGTCGTGGTGGCCTGCAATACGGCATCGACCATCGTGCTGCCGCATCTGCGCGAGCGGTTCTCCATACCGTTTGTGGGCACCGTTCCGGCCATCAAGCCAGCGGCGCAGACGACGCAGACCGGCTACGTCACGGTTCTGGCCACCCCCGGGACTGTTGCTCGGGACTATACCCGTGATCTCATCGAAACCTATGCGGCAGGCTGCAGGGTCAATCTCGTCGGCTCGCGCCGCTTGGCCGGCTTTGCCGAGGCGGAGCTTGCGGGCAATCCGGTCTCCGATGAAGAGCTGCTTGACGAGCTCAGGCCCTGCTTCGTCGAGGATGAGGGCGGCAGGACCGACGTGGTGGCGCTGAGCTGCACCCATTATCCGCTGCTTCTCCAGCGCTTCCAGGCCCTAGCGCCCTGGCCGGTGACCTGGATCGATCCGGCTCCCGCCATCGCCCGCCGGGTAACCCAGCTGATCGGCCAGCCGGTTCCGGGCCACGAAGCTGACGAGAACGAAGCCATGGCCGTGTTCACGAGCGGGGCGGGGATCAGCGTTGCATTACGTGGAGCGCTGCAGGAAAAAGGACTGCCGCTGGTGGCCGTCGAGGACATGCCGCTGCTCGTAGGATAATTGGGTGCGTCATCCCGGACGGCAAAGCCGATCCGGGATCGCGTTTAGGATATGGCGCTATTCTCGTCTTGCGATCCCGGTTTCTGCTGCGCAGCCCCGGGATGACGAGAGGCTCAGACATCAATTGACTTTCCCGCCTTTTCCGCCTAAATGCTTCCCGTTCACGCGGTCCTCACGGGCCGCGTAACTTTTTACGCTCCCGTGGCCCGGCTTTGGTCGGCCTGTCGTCCCGTCCCTCGAGACGGCCCTTTGGGCCTCCTCGGGATGAGGGGAAGAGGAGGGCGCGTTCCTCGCAAATTCGACAACAAAGAGGAACAGCGATGTCGAAGCGCATTCAGGCCAAGCATAAGCTTGACCGCCGCATGGGTCAGAATATCTGGGGCCGCCCGAAGAGCCCTGTGAACCGCCGCGAATACGGCCCCGGCCAGCACGGCCAGCGCCGGAAGGGCAAGATGTCTGACTTCGGCACGCAGCTGCGCGCCAAGCAGAAGCTCAAGGGCTACTACGCCAACATCACCGAGAAGCAGTTCCGCCGCTACTACGCGGAGGCGATCCGCCTGAAGGGCGACTCGGGTGAGAACCTGGTTGGCCTGCTCGAGCGCCGTCTCGACGCGGTCGTGTACCGCGCGAAGTTCGTCGCGACCCCGTTCGCTGCCCGTCAGTTCGTCAACCACGGTCACGTGAAGGTCAACGGCCGTCGCGTCAACATCCCGAGCTATCAGGTGAAGGCCGGCGATGTGATCGAGGTGAAGGACAAGTCGAAGCAGCTCGAAGTCGTCGTCGTGGCGAGCCAGCTCGCCGAGCGCGACGTTCCAGACTACATCGAGGTCGATCACTCCAAGATGACGGCTCGCGTGACGCGCATCCCGACCCTGTCGGAAGTGCCGTACCCGGTCCAGATGGAACCGAACCTCGTGATCGAGTTCTATTCGCGCTAATCTGCGAAGAGCCGGTTTCGGAAAACAGGAAGGCCGCCCATTGGGCGGCCTTTTTGCTGTCTGGGATTATTGTTGCTGCACCGGGCCGCGGGGGGCGCCCTGGTGCATGCCGATGCGGTGATGGTCCCGGCCATGGCCGCGGCGCCCATCGCGGGCATTCCAGCGAGGACCGTCAACGTTTACGGCTTCCCGCAAGAGGCGGGGAGCGATCCGCTTCTGGTCTTCACTGAGGCTGTCCCAGAGCGGACGCAGGGCGGTGGTGACGGCAGCCGAGCGCTGGGCGCCCTCATTCATCATGGTGCTGCGCCGCTCGAGGCGCTGCATGAAATCCATGGACTGGCGCTGTTCGCGGGTCGGGCGTTGCTCAAAGCGGGAGAAGCGCTCGGTCGCGGAGGTGCGGATGGCGGTCTCGACGGGCGCCCAGAGACGCTCCTGATCGGCGGAAAGCTTCAGACCGGCCTTGATCGAGGCGATGCGGGCATCGACGAGCCGGTTGAAATCGTCCTGGCTCATGCGCGGCCGGCGATTCTGTTGCTGATCCTGGGAGGCCGCCGGCGCGTTCGGAGCAGGATTCTGCTGCGCCAAGGCATAGGTGCCGGAGCCGGCCATCAAGGCAACGAGAGCAATGGTGGCGATGGTCTTCATGCGGATCTCCTCCGTGGTGGCGATAGGATTAGATTGCTCCAATCCTGCTCTCACTCACGTGAAGGCCGCATGAACTTTTCGTCATGTGGATAAAGGCTACTCGCACTGTCATTCCGGGGCGGCTCGTAGAGCCGAGCCCGGGATCCATAACCACGACGTCGCAAGAAGAGGGAGCAGCGTAACTCTCTTTTCTGCAACGTTGGCGGTTATGGATTCCGGGCTCCGCTGCGCGGCCCCGGAATGACAGTCGAGACGAGAAGTTAGGTCTTACAGCCGCTTCAGGAACCCTGCGAACCGCATCAGTCCCTCCGGCCAGGGGCCGTGGCCGCTTTCCGTGTTGAGGTGGCCTGCATCACCGGCATCGACGATGGCAGAGCCCCAGGCATAGGCGATGTCTTCCGCCTTGGCGTAGTCGCAATGCGGATCAGTCCGGCTGGCGACGAGAACGGACGGGAAGGGGAAAGGCTCGCGCGGGATCGGCGCGAAGGCCCGGTCGATGGCGGGAATGAAATCGGGGCGTTCCACATCCGGCAGGCTGACCAGGAAAGCGCCCTGGACCCTGCCGCCCGCGAGCTGGGGCGCCGCATGGGCAATGGCCAGCACGCCGAGGCTGTGGCCGACCAGCACCACGGGCTTCGTGGCCCGCTTCACATCGTCGACGATCCGCCCGACCCAAGCGTCCTTGTTGGGAGCGTCCCAGTTCTCCTGCTCGACGCGCCATGCGGTCGAGAGCTGGCGCTCCCATCGGCTCTGCCAATGGTCCTCGCCGGAATTCGTGTGGCCTGGAACAATGAGAATGTCGCAATCGGAGGTTTTCATCCCACGGAGATAAAGACCCGCGCAGGCAGGTTCAAGCGCTGCGCTTCAACTCCATGTTCCGCTCCGCCTCCTTCAGAATGGCTTCCCGCTCGGCGATATAGTCGCGGGTCAGGGGCACCACGTCGTTGCGTCGGGCGAGCTGAAGCTGGAAGACGACCGCGTCCTGCCAGCGGAAGGCGGATTCGGACATGGCGAGGTAGCACTCCCACATCCGGCAGAAGCGCTCGTCATAGAGGCGTAAGGCCTCCTCGCGATGGGCCATGAAGCGCTCGCGCCAGGCCTGCAGGGTGTAGGCATAGTGCAGGCGCAGAACCTCGATGTCGGTCACGACCAGCCCGGCCCGCTCGATGGCGGGCATCATCTCCGATAGCACCGGCAGGTGCCCTCCGGGAAAGATGTATTTGGTGATCCAGGAATTGGTCGGATAGGGCGTGCCCGACCGCCCGATGGTATGCAGGAGCATGACCCCCTCCTCCTTCAGGAGGCTGCGGCAGGCCTGGAAATAGGCGTCATAGGAGGGCACGCCGACGTGCTCGAACATTCCGACGGAGACGATCCGGTCGAAAGAGCCCGTGGTGTCGCGGTAGTCCTGAAGCTCGAACTGCACCCGGTCCTGCAGGCATGCGGTGGCCGACCGTTTGCGCGAGACTTCGAGTTGCTCCTCCGAGAGCGTGATGCCCTTGACGGAGCCAGCCCCTGCGATCTGAGCGAGGTAGAGTCCCGTTCCGCCCCAGCCGGAGCCTATATCGAGAACGCTGTGACCCTGATCAATCAGTAGCTTGGCCACGATATGCCGCTTCTTGGCGAGCTGAGCCTCCTCGAGGCTGGCATCCGGATGGTCGAAATAGGCGCAGGAATACTGCCGATCGCTGTCGAGGAAGAGGGAGTAGAGCCGCCCATCGAGGTCGTAGTGATGCGCCACATTCCGTTTGGAACGGCTCGCATCATTCTCGGCCCGGCGCATCATCCAGGTGCGGATCTTGCGCAGGCGCTTCAGGGGCAACTCATCGAGCTCCCCGCGGGTGTCCTGGAGGAGGAGCTGAAGCAGGTCGAGGATGGTGCCCCGCTCGATGACGAGGCGTCCATCCACGAACAATTCGCCGAGCTTCAGTTCCGGATGAAGACAAAGGGCCATTTGGGCCGAGGCATCCGTGAAACGGATCGAAACCTGAGGCTCCGCTCCGTCGCCGAAGGTGAAACGCTTACCCCCGGCCGTGACCACCTCCAGGGTTCCGTGTTTCACGGCCCGTGTGAACGCAAGATCGAGAAGCTTCTCCGACAGCATGGCGACAATCCCCGCGCCGTTGATCTCCTGAATGGGGATTGTTGCTCATTGTGGAAAGATTTCCAGCCCCCAAGCTATGCGCCGCCTGCGCCGAAGACCCGCGCGAAGATCGTATCCACATGCTTGAAGTGATAGCCGAGGTCGAAACAGGTCTCGATCTCGTCCGCAGACAGGTACTTCGTCACGTCGGCATCGTTCTTCAGAAGGGTCAGGAAGTCGCCTTCGCCGCGCCAGACGGGCATGGCGTTGCGCTGGACGAGCCGGTAGGCGTCCTCGCGGGAGGCGCCCTTCTGGGTCAGGGCCAGCAGGACGCGCTGTGAGTGAACGAGGCCGCCGAGGCGATCCAGGTTCTTCTGCATGTTCTCTGGATAGACCACGAGCTTGTCGATGACGTTGGTCAGGCGCGCGAGCGCGAAGTCGAGGGTCACGGTCGCATCAGGGCCGATCATGCGTTCGACGGAGGAATGGGAGATGTCCCGCTCGTGCCAGAGGGCCACGTTCTCCATGGCCGGCATCGCATAGGCCCGGACCATGCGGGCAAGGCCCGTCAGGTTCTCGGTCAGGACCGGGTTGCGCTTGTGCGGCATGGCGGACGAGCCCTTCTGGCCGGCCGAGAAGAACTCTTCCGCCTCCAGAACCTCGCTCCGCTGCAGGTGACGCACTTCCGTCGCCAGCCGCTCGATGGAGGAGGCGATGACGCCAAGCGTCGCAAAGTACATGGCGTGCCGGTCGCGCGGGATGACCTGGGTCGAAACCGGCTCGACCTGGAGACCCATCCGCTCGGCCACGTATTCCTCGACGCTTGGGTCGATATTGGCGAAGGTGCCGACCGCGCCGGAAATGGCGCAGGTGGAGATCTCCCGCCTTGCCTCGATCAGCCGGATTTTGCAGCGCTCGAATTCCGCATAGGCCTGGGCGAGCTTGAGGCCGAAGGTGGTGGGCTCGGCGTGGATACCGTGGGAGCGGCCGATGGTCGGCGTCACCTTATGCTCGAAGGCGCGACGCTTGATGGCCGCGAGAAGCTCGTCGAGGTCGCGCAGCAGCAGGTCGGAGGCGCGGGCGAGCTGCACGTTGAAGGTGGTGTCGAGCACGTCCGAGGAAGTCATGCCCTGGTGAACGAAGCGGGCCTCGGGACCGACGATCTCGGCCAGATGGGTAAGGAAGGCGATGACGTCGTGCTTGACCTCACGCTCGATGGCGTCGATCCGCTCCACGTCGAAGGTCGCCTTGGAGCCTTTCTCCCAGACTTTGTCCGCAGCCTCCTTCGGCACGACGCCGAGATTGGCGAGCGCTGTCGTGGCATGGGCCTCGATCTCGAACCAGATGCGGAACTTGGTTTCCGGCGACCAGATGGCCACCATCTCGGGACGGCTGTAACGGGGGATCATTACTCTTCTCCTGCGGACAAGGCGCGAAGCTCAACGAAACCGTTGAAAACCGTTGCCTTTCCGCCTTTTGACGGTCGGCTCAACGGTCGGGAGAACGGTTCCAAGGACGATGGCGTGGTGACTATGTGATGACCGGGGCGATGACAAGCCTCGTCCATCCTCGGCGCAGTAATGCTTTATCCTTGAAAACATCATAAGTCGTTGACTCAAAAAGAATTTTTGTTGCTGATCCGAAAATGAAGGGCCTGCCCATGAATTTATCAGCATATTCAATGGGTTAGTTCGCTTTCTCTGGGATTCTTGTGATGGCACCGCCAGTTTTGCGCAAATTTCGCCTAACCGAAGCCTCTATCAAAAAACTGCCTATTGGTCGGAGTTGGGATGCTGAGATCGGGGGCTTCGGGGTGAAGGTCTACCCGAGTGGCAAGGCGCAGTTCATCCTCCGCTATCGCTCTCAGGATAAGAAGCAGCGGGAATTTCGTATCGGTCAGGTTGGTGTCATCGAAGTTGATGAGGCACGTCGGAAGGCGAGGGTGCTTCTCGGGAAGATCAGTGAGGGGCGCGATCCGGCTTGGGAGCGGAAGCTTCAACTGGCCGAAGTGCGTACATTCGATGACGTAATTGACAAATACCTTTCATGGGCGGCGGATCATCATAAGAGCAATTCATTTGCGGAAGTAGGTCGGTTCTGTCGTCTCCATATCAGACCACAGTTTGGTATGTTCCGTGTGACCGACCTGACGCGGGGCCGCGTTCAGCAAGTCTATGACAAGCTGAAGCACGCTCCACATTTTCGGGCGAAAATCATTACGTGGTCGCGAACGATCTGGTCATGGGGCGAGAAGCGCGAACTTGTAGGGGACGGTCGCAACCCCTTTGCAATAGAGATGCAGGTTCCGAAACCGAAGCGGGATCGCGTCCTATCATCTGATGAATACCGCCGCCTCTGGGATGCTATCGAGCATTACCGCTATCGGGGAGCAGTTCGTAACATTTCCCTCTGGGCCATCGAGTTCTTACTTCTTTCTCCGTTGAGGAAGTCGGAGGCGTTCCGGCTGAGATGGGAACAGATCGACCATACGTCCCGCTCTATTCGCCTCACCCAGCACAAGACTGACCGTCGAGATGGACCACTCGAAATCCCCATCAGCCCTCCATTGGAGGCGCTGCTTCAAAGAATCCCGCGCTGCTGTGAATGGGTGTTTCCAGCGCCTAATTCGAACACTGGACATATCAGAAGCGTAGATGGTGCATGGCGGTTGGTCAGACGCGAGGCGAATCTTCACATCGGGGAGAAGAGGACCACACTCCATGATCTGCGTAGAAGTTGGAATAGTGTAGGGGCGACGCTCGGATATGGCCCCGAATTCATGGGAAAGGTGCTGGGTAACTCCACGAGGGTAAACGAACTTCACTACTGGCATCCTGCGACGGACCTCACGCGCAAGATTACTTACCAAGTTGCAGATGCAATTGTTAGTTTTGGACATCAGAAGCAGCGTAATAGTGCGGTGGACTGATGTCATATATCTGGAAAAATTAGATATTATTAGAATTGTTCAGATATGAACCTTCCGTGTCGGACTGCCTCGCAGGAAAAATACTTGCTTTTTGCGGTGCAGCATAGGAGTTAGCTTCCGGTACGGAGGGCGGGGCGCAATTGTATTCTCATAATATGCTGTATGCAGGAGCCGTTCAGGGGCATCGGGCGAACAAGCTCTTGGCTGCTCTGGAGCCGGACGACTTTGCCTGTCTGGAGCCGCACCTGGAGATCATGAACTTGCAGCATGGTCAGGTGCTCTGCGAGGCGGGTCAGCCCCTCTACGACGCCTACTTTCCGCACAACGTCATTATCTCGCTGATGGCTGTCATGCACGACGGGCGCTCTGCCGAGATATCGGTTTTTGGCAGCGAAGGCGTCACAGGTCTCACAGGAGCAGCAGTCACCAATCAGGCTTTTGGACGCTATGTCGTGCAACTCACCGGCACGGCCTCACGGATCAACATGGCCAAGATGCACGAGGTGATCAGCACACGCCCCAACATTCAGCGCCTGATGCGCCACTTCATGGAGGCCCTCATGTCGCGCGTTCTCCAGAATGTCGCCTGTAACGCAATCCATAGTGTCGAAGCCCGTTGTGCTCGCCTGATCCTGAACACGAGCCATCAGGTTGATCAGGAGATTATCCCCCTCACGCACGAATTCTGGGCAGACCGGATGGGGGTCCAGCGTTCGACAGTGAGTGCCATTATGAAGAAATTTCAGGCCGCAGGGTGGGTCAGGCAGAGCAGGGGTGGCATCACCATCACGGACCCGACTGCTCTCAGAGAAGCCTCATGTGAATGCTACCAGACAGTTCACGACGCTTTCGTGCGCCTGCTGCCGTATACCGCAAAGAAGAACTGAGGCTGCGTAGCATTCGTCCTCTCACCCAGAGCCCTCTGCATACGATAGGTCTTCATCGGTATCCGGTGGGCTGATCCGCTCGCGCAGGACCACATCTTTATCAACACGCTCGCCTTTATCCTCGCGAAGCTCACGCTTGGTCCGCCGAAGCTGCTTGGCCACCTTCGTGAGGGCGGCATTGAAGGCCAGATAAATGTCTTTGGCTTTGCCTTCAGCGCTCTTCGTCGGGAGCCCACCCATCTGCATGTTCACGCTACAGCGATAGGTGATCCCCTCCTTCGTGAAGTGAGCCGATGCCGTGTTCAGCCGTCCAAAGTATTTGCTGGCAACACGTAGGATGTTCTCGCGAGCATAATCCGGCAGACCGTCACCAAGGTGGATGTTCGAGCTTTGGACGATAATAGCTTTATCTGCACCTTGGTGCGCCATAGCGTTTCTCCCATTACCATGTTCGCGGGTGAATGCTTTCGAAGGCGCTGTTAGTGCTTATCCAGGGTACGCCCGTAGTGCTCCAATCACCCCTGTATCCGTGTACGACGTAGTCGTCTCATACCGGCTCGATTTAACTGCCTTTTCAGCCTCGATGAGGACCTCCAAAGCCCTCCACGGCTTCGGCATGAACCGGACCTGCCGCAGACCTCTATCAACGGCCTCTTCAAGCGGCGCACCCGAGGTCAATACCGTTCTGATCCACGGCCACTTGAGCCTGATAGTACGAGCAAGGTCTAAACCGCTCATGAGACAGGGCAGACGCACATCGGCAAAGACAAAGACGACTTCGCCTGAGAGATAGTTCAAATAGTGGAGAGCCTCTTCGGCGCTGGATGCCTCCACAACCCGGAGGTCCGTTTCCTCCAGCAGCGCAACTGCCAGAGCCCGAAGCTCCTTATCATCCTCGACGATCAACGCAACGCGAGTGCATTCAGAGCCTCGTCCCATCCTGCGGACCTCCCTTGTCCGAGTAGGGTCTGGTATGCTGTCGGAGGAGGTGACGTGCGGCCTCTTCGAGAAGCCTGTCACAGGTGCAATACATGCAAGCATCTCACCATCACTCAGATCAGAACCGCCCTAATTCCCCCAAGCATTCGGGACTTTTCCGCTCTCGTCAAAGTAAAAAGTTAGTCTATGGCTCTCTTTGCTTCAAAATATTGATCTATGTTTATGTGAGTATGGTTAACATAAACATAGATTGAGAATGCTAAAGAAAATCATTGAAATTGTACGCTTATGCGGGAACGGCTTTCGCATTTGGGGTATTGATTGATTGCCGAAGGATATCGGGACTTTCCTTGAGGCTTCTTCATCTTTGTTCCCTCCCACTGTCAGGAGATCGTTCGCGGTCTCCTGCTTCTTTTAGGCAGCGGTGCGGTTGGGGAACGTGACAGGTGTGAGCCGAAGGAGCCCTTGAGAGAGTGGATCACCGATACCCAAGATGACCTGCGTCGGACGGCAGTAACAAGTCAGGGCGCTGATTACACGGAGGCTGATATACCTCGTTACTTCTTCCATCTTCGCTCGGGGGACAACTTCGTGTGGGACGATGAAGGTGTTGATCTGCCCGACCCTCTGACAGCCCAAGGAGCGGCTGACAAGACCGCAGGGGAACTCCGAGGCGGCCTATTCCATCAGGTGCGGCATGACTCTCCTGCTGGACGGTCGCAGTCACTAATGAAAGCGGCGAGATCATCCAGATGGTGGCACTCTGATGTGGCTTGAATGACCGTGCTTCGCGTCAGCTAATGCGCTGAGCCACCCAGTCCTCTGCCTCATCCAAGTCGGTGAAAATCGGATGAGCCGGTCCGTCTAAACGGCCAAAGCCATGTTCCAGATACCAACGTCCTGCCTTTCTGCCATGCAGGTCCGACAACCGCACCAACACCGCCACGAGCCGGTTACCGGCAAACACGAGGCAGCCCTCGTCATCGGGAGCATGCGTGTCTACGGTAACCCGTCGAAAGCCAAGTTTCATTCGAACTCCCAGCACTGGCGCAATAGACCGGCCAATGGTGCTCATCTGCTCAGCAGCCTTATAGATAAAAAGTCCTACAAATCAGGTGCCTTGGGCTCACTCTTAGCGCATAGCCACAACACGGGTTAGTCTGGTAACATCACGTTCCGGTGATGGAGGGCGTCATGCCCATCCCGTTCGTTCGGAAGCTTGAGTATGGCGCTGGGCTTTCTGATCAGGACCGGCAGGTGCTGGAACAGGCCGTCCGAGACGTGCGACAGTTCAAGCCCCGGCATGATCTGATCCTTGAAGATGACAGTCCTGAAAACGTCCATGTAATCCTGGAAGGTTTCGCCTGCCGCTACAAACTCCTGCCGAATGGAGGTCGCCAGATCATGGCTTACCTTGTTCCGGGAGATTGCTGTGATCTGCACGTTCCGATTCTGAGCAGGATGGATCACACCATCGGAACGCTCACGGCCTGCAAAGTCGCATTGCTGCCCCACACCTTGATCGAAGACCTGACGACTCAGTCCCGGAGCATCACGCGAGCTTTGTGGTGGTCAACGCTGGCGGATCAGGGCATCCTGCGGGAGTGGCTGGTCAACATGAGCCGTAGACCTGCCGACAAACGGCTGGCACATCTCCTGTGCGAGTTGCTGGTGCGCCTTCAGGCGGTTGGGCTGGCCAGCGACAACAGCTTTGTGCTGCCGCTGACGCAGCGGCAACTTGCCGATACGCTTGCCATGACCGGAGTTCATCTGAACCGCATCGTGCGACAACTTCGGTTAGAGAGTCTGATCACGCTGAAAGGTCACACTGTCACCATCCCGGATGTCGAGCGGCTAAACAGCTTTGCGGATTTCAACCCCAATTATCTTCACCTGACGCAACGCCGCGATGAGGCGAAGCAGAAGGGCAGGTAATTTGCACAGTGGCGAGACCTCCGTCCTACTACGTCTCAGTCTCATGCGGCTCAACAAAGAGGCGCTTAAAATCGGCAGGGGCGTATTCCTGGCCGTCCGCGTCAATCAAAACGTTCCGAGCCCCCTCGTCGGCCAACCTACGAGCCGACTGAAGTGCCGCAACTGCGGTTTCACAGGTGGCGGAAACCGGCCCATGCTCTCCCTCTCCGGTGACGATAAAGATCATAGGTTCCTCCATTTGATAGGATGGCGTCGGATCAAATGACTTCCGGTGGTTGTTCCGCCCATTCTGAATTTATGGCCTCGCACTCTGCACCTGCATCTCTGGTCAGAGCAGACTACCGGACAAACTGAGATCGGTACTCTGCCGCGTTGGCTCAAAGCATGTTCCTTGACACTCCCTTCCGAGATCGCGTTGCTCGGATTGATCTCTCTGATCATTATCCGAAGAACGCTGCCATTTTGTAGAACAGTGCGGCAATGAAGGCTGAGGCCGGGATCGTCACGACCCAAGCCACCACAATTCCTCTGGCAACACCCCACCGGACCGCCGAGGTCCGTCGAGCGGCTCCCACACCGATGATTGATCCCGTAATCGTGTGGGTCGTCGAGACAGGGATACCAAGCCACGTGGCTCCAAACAGGGTAATTGCTCCTCCAGTTTCAGCGCAGAAGCCCTGCATCGGTGTAAGCCGTGTGATCTTCGAGCCCATTGTATGGACGATCCGCCAGCCGCCAAACAACGTGCCCAGCCCCATGGCCGCTTGGCAACTGATGACCACCCAGAACGGCACATAGAACTCGCTCCCGAGGTGACCTTGCGAGAACAGCAGCACGGCGATGATCCCCATCGTTTTCTGGGCATCATTGCCACCATGACCGAGCGAGTAGAGGGATGCTGAGACTAACTGAAGGTTCCGAAAGACGCGGTCGGCGGCAAATGGGGACGACCGATGGGAGGCCCAGGTTGTCACGAAGACCAGGATCAGTGCCAGCCCAAATCCGATCAAGGGCGATAGGACAATGGCCAACAGAGTCGGCCCGAGCCCACTCCAAACCACGGCCCCGAATCCGGCTTTGGCAATGCCTGCGCCAACGAGTCCGCCAATCAAGGCATGAGAACTACTGGACGGTATGCCACCCGCCCAGGTGATCACATTCCACAGGGTCGCACCCATGAGAGCACCGAAGATCACGGCGGCATCAATGGCAGTGGCCGTGACGATGCCGCTGCCCAGTGTTCGCGCAACGTGTAGTCCAAAGAACAGAAAGGCTATGAAGTTGAAGAATGCAGCCCATGCTACGGCAATTTGCGGCCTGAGCACACGGGTAGACACAATCGTTGCAATGGAATTCGCCGCATCATGGAGGCCGTTGATGAAATCAAACAGTAAGGCCAATGCGATCAGGCCCACAAGCAGAGGCAGAGAGATAGAGACAACGTCCATGGGCTCGGCTCCTCAGACGTGCTCGATCATGATGCCATGCACTTCGTGTGCCACATCCTCCAGGCGGTCCATCACGCGTTCGAGGTGGTCCAGGATTTCGAACGCAACCCAGAAATTCAGTGCCTGGGCAGAGCCCATGGTCTCAAACAGACGGCTTCGAGCCGCGTCATACCGGTCGTCCGTCTCACCTTCGACTTTGGATACGTCCTCTGCAAGGCTGCTGATCTGAGCCGCATTGGTACCGACAGAGCGCAGCAGAGGAATAGCCTGCTGCACGATCCGTGATCCTTGAAGGATGCCGTCCGCCATCTCACGCATTTCTGGCTCGAATGTGCTCACCTTAAACAGCGTAATCGTCTTGACCGTCTTACGCATCTGGTCGATGGCATCGTCCATCGAGGTGATCAGGTCCTTGATGTCGCCTCGGTCGAACGGTGTGATGAAGGATCGCCGCACCGCCAGGAAGACCTCACGGGTGACCGCGTCCGCATCATCCTCGCGCTCCATGACAGTCGCAATGTGACGGTGGAGGTCAGGCCCTCCGTCCAGGGCTGCGCGCAGGGCCTCCGCGCCTGCCACAACCAGCTTTGAGTGCTGCTCCAAGAGATCAAAGAACCGGTCCTCCTTGGGCATCATGGCTCGAAACCACTTAAGCATCCTTCATCTCCTGGTTCAGAGACCGGTCGGGCATAGCAGGGCTCGTGCCGATCAAGGACGATCTGACGGCGGCGGGGCGTTCCCACCCGGAAGGAACCGCGTAATCAGCCACAGCACAGAAACAATGAGCATCGCGAAAATGAGCCCAGCGAGTGCGATCTTGTACATCCCAGCCCCTGATGCCATGCCAATTGAGCTTGTCATCCAGAGGCTCGCAGCCGTGGTCACTCCGCAGACACTGCCCCGCGCAACGAAGATGACGCCAGCGCACAGGAAGCCTATCGCTTGTGCCAGTCCCTGGATGGCGCGAGTTGGGTCAGGATCGGCCCTACCTCGTGCAGAGACCTCCTCGTAGAGTTCCAATGCGATCAACATCGTCATGGCGGAACTCAGGGCGACAAGCATATGGGTTCTCACGCCAGCCGAGATACCCCGCACTTCCCGATCCAGCCCGAGCAGCAATCCGAAGGCCGAAGCGATCCCAAAGCGCCAAAGTAGTTCTTCGAACGGGATGACGGACTGGCCCAAAAGCTGCTCCACGCTTAACGCTCCCATAGAGAGGTTATGATACTGTGGTGAATAGATTTCCGGCTAAGAAACTTGGCTGTTGACCGGTATGTTCCCGTCAAAGGGAGTATCCAAGTTCGATTGGCTCATGCCAATAACCGAACCAAGGGCCCTTCGAGCCCGAAGGCTGACGCAGCGTTTCAACATAGCGGTTTGAATTGCTTCAAGGCCCACAATGGTTCCAGAGTTACTGCGCCGAGGATGGACGAGGCTTGTCATCGCCCCGGTCATCACATAGTCACCACGCCATCGTCCTTGGAACCGTTCTCCCGACCGTTGAGCCGACCGTCAAAAGGCGGAAAGGCAACGGTTTTCAACGGTTTCGTTGAGCTTCGCGCCTTGTCCGCAGGAGAAGGGTAATGATCCCCCGTCAGAGCGGTCAAGCTCCACGTTGCTGTTTGGGATCAATCCTTTAGGTCTGCACCCGAACCGAGGCAGCCATCTCCCAGTCACCGAACACGAACCCTGTCCCCCGTTTTTGGT
>NZ_JBVVAK010000150.1:12770-17794 GCF_055792825.1 Microvirga sp. GN3 | reverse complement strand
GTAAGCGTCTGACGGCCCGCGACGGCCATGACCGGCCGGGACGAAGGCTGGTGCGCTACCAGGCCAGCAAGACCGATTGTCGGGTCTGTCCCAGCCGCCGCCAGTGCTGTTCTGGCAATCGCACTTACGGGCGGTCGATCGTGGTCACGCATGAGGATCCGGTGGTGAGCGCCTTCCGGGCTCGTCAAGCCAGTCCCGAAACACGGACCTTGCTGCGTGAGCGTGGACGCGTGGCGGAACTGGTCAATGCATGGCTGAAGGAGAAGCTTGATCTCCGGCGCTTCCATGTGCGTGGGTTAGCGAAGGTCGGCACCGAGGCGCTCTGGGCGGTATTGACCTACAATGTCCAGCAGTGGATCCGACTGCGGTGGCGGCCGCGTTTTGGAGCACACATAGCCTGAAGAAGGCAAATCGGCAGGTGCTGACGTCGCAAGCTGGGCCCCTTACCGAGTAGATCTCCTGCATAACGACCGCTCGTCTGCTCACAGACATCGTGGAGGAGTGACCACCGTGAAGGGACGCCACCTGGCCTGTCAAAGGGATTTTCTCACAGGTCGTTCACAGATGGGTTATCCGCTACTCGCCCGAACTGCTGGAGCGCTTCAATTCACGCAAGCGGGCCGTCACTGGCAAGTGGCACATTGACGAAACGTACATCAAGGTCCGCGGGCGCTGGATGTACTTGTATCGCGCCATTGACAGCAACGGCGACACCATCGAGTTCTGGTTCAGCGAGCGGCGTAATCTGACTGCTGCCAAGCGGTTCCTGCGCAAGGCGCTCAACCGCCACGGCCGGCCCGAGCGGATCGTCATCGATGGTAGTCAGACGAACCGCGAGGCAATCCTATCGTGTGATGCCGAGGGCCGTTTACAGGATCGCTCAAGACGTCTTCTGGAACCTATCCGCATCCGACAAAGCGCCTATCTGACAACATCATTGAGGCGGATAATGGTGCGCTCAAGCGTGTGATCCGACCAACGCGCGGCTTCCAGTCTATGGCCAGCGCACGCGTGATCCTGGGTGGCATTGAGATGATCCACATGATGCGCAAACAGCAGGCGAACTATGCCTGCAGTCGGCATCTATCGCTCGCCGAGCAGTTTCACCTGCTCGCCGCATGAGTGAATACGAACCGCTCTGGGATCTTTCTGCCCACGGTCTGAAATTGCGACAAAGCCTCCCAAACTGCTGGCAGGCGCGGGCGAGAGCCTCGGCCTGTTCCGGTGTGGGAGGACCAGACGGATCGGGAAGCTCTTCGCGTTCGGCAGGTCGCCCGAAGGCACGGATGAAATTTTCGAACTCGCCTCGGGTGATGGTGAGCATGCGAGCCTCATCCGACTCAACTCGGTAGGTGTGAGGAATGCCCTTTGAGGTCAGGAGCGTCTCCCCCGCGCTGGCCCGGCGCTCCTGATCTCCAACGCGATAGCGAACCTCACCTTCAAGAACGTGGAAGATTTCGTCCTCATGATGGTGGATGTGAAGGGGCGGGGAATCCCCCTTTGAGGCCCGGTGCTCAAGAACTGAGATCCCGTCTGAACCATCTCGTGACGAGATGCGGATGATAACGAGGGTGTTGAGGAACCAGACGTTCCGGTGATCGGCAGCTTTCCCGTCCATCTCTTGGTCTCACCAGCAGCAGGGTAGGTGCCCAAGCGTAACCGTGCCTAAACCAGGGGCAACGGAAATTCCGGTGCAGCGACAAGTCCAGTTCACTGACGTTTAGGGGCTTTCTTCGCTCCTTCCCGGCTCGAATGACTCCCAATGTCCATACCATCGGCGGAACATCCAGGAGCGAACGGTCTGCCCGTTCATCATCCGTTCGAGCTTTTCTGGCATCCATGGGAAAACAGAGAATGGATGTAGCAAGAGGCGGCGATGTTCGGCCAATCTCATTCCCATCGCGTCTGGCGCATGATGAACGCCCTGATCGATGCCCGACCTGAATGGGCTGACCAGGACATGTTCGAGGCTGATCGTGAGAAGATGCTTCGGTATGGCCTCTCAAAGGGCATGACCATGGAGGAGCTTTTTAGAATCACAGATCCCGACGTGATCGTGGGGCTCTGGACGGCGGCTGAGGCCAAAGGGGCGGAAGATTAAGACGAACGTACCCCCTTTGCATTCTCTCTGATTTGCTGATTGCCTTGCAACGCCTGGGCTTGCCCGACACACTTGTGTGAAGCACAAATCAGGGGAGGATTGCCATGAAGCAGCAAGCAATGAGGGTGTCGGCTCCGGGTCTGTTAGATGCTTCAGAAAAGATAAAGACGTTGGCCCAGAATGCCTCGACGGCTCCCTCTCACAAGGCTCGTGCGTCTGACAGGCCAGCCAGTGCGCTCTATATCTTGGGTGCCCTTACGCTTGGCATTCCGGTCCTGTTGCTGATCCCGCTGATCGGGATGAACCCTGGCATCCAGGAGGGAACGCTCGCCGCTTTGACAAAGGTCCTCATATTCTCCGCTGTCCTCGTCGCCATAGTCTTCGAGATCAAGCGGCTTGCTGACGAACCGTCCGACGCTGATCCGCACGGATGAAGCAGCTTCGATGACAACAGGCATTCTCTGTGCGACTCCTGAGGAACTCGACGCTCTTCACCACCGCTTCGAGTTTGACGGGGAGCCGACCACCCTTGCTGGGTTTCAGTTCTGGAAGGGGTATTTCCCGAACCGCTCCCGACCTATCGTCCTGTCCCACTCTGGTATTGGAAAGGTCAACGCCGCCACGCTGGCGACGATCCTGTTCACGACCTTCGGCTGCGAGGATCTGATCTTCTCGGGTGTTGCGGGAGCGCTGACCGATCTTGAAGTCGGCTCAGTCGTTCTGGTCACCAGGGGAGCCACCCATGATTACGGGCTCATCAGCAATGGCGTCCTCACCTGTGTTCCTGTTGGCGACCTTCCGCTTCCAGGTTGATCATCAGCAGGAGGAGAAGGATCACGTGCAATTTATGGAACCGGAGGTGCCTGTTGCGTCCTGAGACGAAGCCCCACCATGACAGCGAGTCAGTCTGATGCCTCGCTATGCCAATCACATTCGAAAAGTTGCACCGGCTGATGAAAGCCCTTGAGATTCTTACAGCCGCAGTCGGCGAAACCATCCTCGTCGGCACATTCCACTCGCACAGCGTTCGAAACCAGAATCTGATCTGGACCCGCCGCACCACAAACCCGAGACGCTCTCTGCACCGTTGATCCAAAGAAATCGTGGCTGTCTTCGATAGGTTCACCACAGTCCATGCCGATGCGAATATGGATCGGCTCCGCGCTTGCCCGGTTGTAGCGGTCAAACGACCGCTGGATGGCCTTGGCACACTCGACCGCCGCTGGGGTCGAGTCGAACGATGCCATAACGCCATCCCCGAGGTGCTTGACTTCGCGACCGCCGTATCGTGACAGAGCCCGGCGCACCAAAGAATCGTGTGCCCGCACAAGCTCGGTTGCCGCAGCATCTCCGAGCCGCGCCGTCATCTCAGTGGACTCCACGATGTCGGTAAACATGATGGCCCGGTGAGCAGGCTCCGCAATGGCAGATGGAGATGGAGTTGGGGGCTGAGGGTCACTGATGCGGCCCAAGAACGCCTCGACAGCCGAGAGAGATACGTCAATGATCTCACCGGCTACATGGCCGTGAGCGTCCCGATGCACCCGCTGCGCCGTCTCCTTGTCGGGAGCGTCAACAAGGCAGAAGGTGGTCCCGCGATCCTCATCAAACCAGTAGGTGAGGAACTTCACCCCATACTGGTCTTGAATTGCCAAGTCCTTCAGGTGCGCCTCAGCCACTTCGGTAGCGTTCGTTCCCTTCATATCATGGCGGTCGAGGAAAATAGGCATGCCACTCTCCCTCTCTGCGGCTCAGTCGCGGCGATGTTCACGCGTCCCTGAGCGGATCGTCTCCCAAATCCATCCCATCCCCAACATCTACCCCGATCCGGAACTGAAGGCGATTGTCCTCAGGCACGTCCTGGTCTCATCCTGTTCTATGAGATGGGAATATCCCGCCACGTCAGCCGCTAAGATAGCGGCCAGCCGCCGCTCGACCCAGTGCTCCTGCGGACCCATCGGCCCCCGGTGCCATTCGAGGATGAATTCTGCGGCGGGCAGGTGGGGCTGTCCAGCCTCGAATGGGGGGCGGCAAGTTCCGGCTGCCAAGCTTGACCCGAGTGTATCAAGCAGGCGCGGATGGTTGTGAGAGAGTTCGAGCAAGTTTTGTGAGACTGGACCACCGCGATTAGAAGGAGAAGAGGCGACCTATTCCAAATGCACGCGAGCCGTACGTCCTCTATCCGATACTCCCAAAACCTGACCTTTGCGGGAGCGGCATCTCAGGCGTATAGTTTGGGCGTAATAACGTGTGTTCTGGCTGCCCTGAGTTGGATGCCGCTGTCGTCGAGCGCAGGGGAAGGGCAGCGCCTCGGCCCACCTTCATCGGCCACGTCGCTCTTCTCGGGTCGAGCAAGAAAGTCGGCCCGGCCCGGAGCAGGCGACCTCAACAACAGGAGGACGCGATGCCGAACATCGACCGTCGATCAGCCCTTGCCATCGGTTTCGCCGGACTATCAGGGCTTGTTCTTCCAGAACAGGCTGCCGCCCAAACCTATGGCCCCAACGAGGGCAAGGAACTGATCCAGGGCGTCAGGCAGATTGCCTTGGGGGAGCGGGAGTCATTGATCCCTGCCTACAAGAAGGTTCGGCTGAGCGACATCGTTCTACAACCCGGTGCCAAGACCCCGGACAACGTCATGATGAACGACATGCTCTGCCACATGACGGAGGGCGAACTCGCGGTGGTGCAGAACGACAAGCAGTTCACGGTCAAGAAGGGAGACGTGTGGACCTGCGCCAAGGGCATCACCACGGAAGGCACGCAGAATAAGGGCAATGCAGTCGCCATCATGAGAATCATCGACCTGCTGACCACATGAGTGAGCAGGTGTGATGGACACCACCTTCCCATACCCTTCCACCACAGGTAGTGTGGACGAGTGAGTACACCAGTCGTCCAGCTACTAAGAGTACTACCGCTG
>NZ_JBVVAK010000150.1:0-12760 GCF_055792825.1 Microvirga sp. GN3 | reverse complement strand
GTCGCCATCATGAGAATCATCGACCTGCTGACCACATGAGTGAGCAGGTGTGATGGACACCACCTTCCCATAGCAACCTCAGGAGAGCGCAATGCCTATCTTCATTTCCCAGGGTCGGTATTCGCAAGACGCGATGCGCGGCATGGTGACCACGCCGGAAGATCGGACCGAACCGGTATCCAAGCTCGTTGAAGCTGCGGGCGGTAAGCTTCTGGCCTACTATGTGACCTTTGGCGAGTACGACTGGCTTATCGTGGTCGAAGCGCCGGATGCACAAACGATCTCGGCGGCGGTGATCACGGCGGCGGCAGGCGGTGGTGTAACGGACATAAAGACCACCTTGGCGATGACAGGGGCCGAGGCCATGCAGGCATTCCGCAACGCAGGCGATCTCGCCAAGAACTTCAGGTCAGCCGGGCAGGCGGTGTGATAACCGGAGCTTAGGTCTGAAGAAGTGAGGTTCGGCCCGACACGTGCGCCGCAGGCAGGGTCTCGTTGATAAGCCCCGGTCCTCTGAGAGGGCCGGGAGCGGAATACCTCTGCCGCCCATCCGGCTTGGCTCTGTACTGTCAGGGGACGTGTTCATCAACTGTCAGGACGCCCGAGCCCGCTTGAAGGCTCTTGGTGGGGACATCGTGGATATGGAGTCCACGGCAGTGCTCGAAGTGGCCCGCCGTTTCGGTAAGGGAGCTTATATCATCCGCACCATTTCGGACGGGGCAGGGGACGACAGCCATCTCTCCTATTCTGAGATGGTGGCCATCGTGGCCCACAACTCGGCACTCTGCGTCGAGGATCTGCTTAGGATTATGCCCTGACGGGAGTATTGGACAGGGGCGCGGACGGTCGCGGGAGAGTTGGAACCGGCTTATCTTTTGCCATCGCATCCGACAAGCGATGGAGAAGCTTAATACACTTAACCCCAACAATGTTCCGCTACCAAGTAAGTCCAGTATCAGAATCATGTGTGGAGGGGCCTATTCGGGGAGCCCCAATGCCCGAAAGGCTTCGGCGAACTTTCCCCTGGAAAAATCACTGCCCGGCGTGCGCTCAAGAAGCCCAGAAATGGTCAGATCGGGGAAGTTCTTTAGAAGCGTCGCGAACGCTATTTTTGCCTCATCAATTCGCCCCGCATGATAAAGCGAGGCTGTCAGAGCGCGATTGGCCCAAACCGCGTCCGGTTTCTCTCGCAGCCCCTTTTCAATCCAACGTGCTGCCTCGTCATATTCGGTCTTCGCGAAATAAGCGCATCCGATCCCGATGAAGATGTTGAACATAAGCGGGTCAACTGGACTCAAGCGCATCGCACGATTGAAGTGCTCAAGCGCTTTGTCAGGCTCGCGGACGTAGACGTTGATCCAGCCGCTGCGTTGACATGTCCATGCCGAGTTGGGGTCCAGTTTCATGGCTTTTTCGATCAGGCTTTGGGCGAGCGCGTGCTCCCTTGTAATCGAGTGAGCGGCCCCTGCACAGGTGAGCACCAGCGGATCATTATTGTCCAGTCGGACCGCATCTTGGGCCAGGGTTGTGGCTCGGCTTCGATCCTCGGCAGGATTCTTGGTTCGCAAATAGGATAGGCGCTGCGCGTAGCACCATGCGGCGAGCGCCTTTGGAAGAGCATAAGTGGAGTCAAGTGCGATTGCCTGTTCAGCCAGTCGAAGTCCCTCCGCTGTGGTTTCGGCATCTTGCGACCAGATGGCGGGCAGCGCCCGCATCACGCAATCATAGGCATCAAGACTGTCCGGACGCTTGCGCTTGGCCCGCTCTATCTCGCTCAGCGTGATGGTCGGCTCGATAGCTCCGACTATCGCCTCCGTCACCCGGTCCTGAAGGTCAAAGATGTCAGTAACATCCCCGTCGTACCGCTCAGTCCAGATGTGATTGCCGGTGGTGGCATCGATCAGTTGGGCGATGATACGAAGCCGGTTTCCCGCTTTCCGAACGCTGCCCTCCAGCACATACCGGACGCCAAGCTCGCGGCTGACTTGGCGCACGTCAACGGCCTTGCCCTTGTAGGTGAACGTCGAGTTGCGGGCGATGACGAACAGCGACCGAAAGCGCGACAGTGCCGCGATAATCTCCTCAACAATCCCATCGGCGAAGTAGTCCTGCTTAGGGTCATCGCTCATGTTCGTGAACGGAAGAACCGCAATGGACGGTTTATCAGGTAGGGGGAGCGATTGGGGCCTCTCTGTACCGACCGGCGCAGGCAAGATTGCCTTCAGGGAATAGACTCGGATTGGCTCCTCGATGTTCCTGACCTTCTGTGGTCCGAGATCCGTAAAGGCGAGGGGCACGACTTTGCGCACGGTCCCATACGCAGCTTCCGAGAGGCAGACACCACCCGGCTCAGCAATGCTTTGCAGTCGGGCCGCGATGTTCACGCCGTCGCCCAACAGATCGCCTCCTTTGACGATCACATCACCGATATGGACCCCGACCCGGAACTGGAGACGGCCCTCGTCAGGGGTATCCAGGTCTGCTTGGCTGAGGGCCTTCTGGACTTCGACGGCGCATTGGACCGCATCTACAGCGCTGGGGAATTCGGCGAGAACACTATCACCAGCCGTGTTCGCTATTCGCCCGCCATGCTCCGCAATCAATCGGCCCATGACCTCGCGATGGGCAGTCAGGGTCTGGAGTGTCCCGACCTCATCCTGCTCCATGAGACGTGAGTAGCCTGCCACGTCAGCCGCGAAGATGGCTGCCAGCCGTCGCTCGACCCTGTGCTCCTGCGGGCCCATGAGGCTCTCGGTGCAAGTTCAGACCGGATTCTGCTTGGGCTTGGGGAAAGTGTCCAGCCTGGATCTGATATAGGCGAGATCCTGCTGCTAAGCTTCGCCAGGGCCAGAATAGAAAGACCTACCGAAGCACACTCGCGGCGGGGTAAGAAGGAACATTAACATAGCCGATTGAAGCGGCTATAATATTCACGAAGTTCGTGCTGCGTCGATCTGGGCGTTCTCTCCAATGCTGCGAGGGGGCCTGCGATGACAAAGCCTCTTCTGGCCTTCGGCCTTTGGTGCGTTGCCTTTGTGGTTGGCGTCGTGGGTCTCATCACCACCGGTCCAGGTAATCCCGGATTTACCGGCACGGTTGTTTTCGATTTCAAGCCGTTCTGCCAAAGCTTCGTTGTCCAGACCGACAAAGGCTTTGTGCTGCTGGAGTGGGAAGATGGCACCCTGTTCTTCGGTGAAGGCGACAGCCTCGTAGGGCCGCTCCATACGACAGGGCTCCAATCGTTGAATGTAGAGGGACGCGGTGCGATAACGGCGCGGTTCGAGACCTGGGTTCCTGATCTGGCTGCTGCGCAGCAGGTGTTTCGGGAGCGCTGCCGCCTTGCTCCCAACACCCCCTTGGCTGGACCAACACGAAATTAGCCCTCCAAAGCAGGTCAAGAATAGATGTGTGTCGCGGCTCGACATTCCCGAACTCCAGCGGAGTTGAAGCAAGGTTCGTCACCCCATGGCTTGCGGCCAAGCTTAATCACGCCAATGTGATTTAAGATCAAGTTTAGGACCTTTGTCTAACTAAGCTTTGTCGGTTTCCGACAGACAGGCTTCCTGCTCGCTGTTTACTTTTGCTTAACAGGGAAAGCTAAACAGGGGGCAAGAATGACTGCGCAAACGATCCCGTTTGTACCCAATCAGCCGTCTCTGACGGACCATCAGACCATTAGGCTTGCTCCCGCAGTTCGAACGGCTCTAATCTCGGACAGCTTACTTCTCCGCTCCGGTCTTCAGCACATCCTACAGGGCACGCCGTTCGCGATTATCGAGGCAGCGTCTGCCATAGGCCCGAGACGGCTCCACCACTGTGCCCTCAACACGGCCTTACTGATCATCGAGGCCACTCAGAACATTGGTCGGGTGCTTGAGGTAGTCAGGCAGGTGAGAGACCAGTCGCCAGAGATCCGGATCGTGGCTCTGGCGGATCAATTCGATCTCGGCTTCGTGCGGACGGCACATGAAGCAGGCGTGGATGGCTTCTGTCTCACAGCCTCGGCTCCGGCGGTTCTGATCAAATCGCTGGAACTGGTGATGCTTGGCGAGACTGTGCCGCCTTCGGCGATCTTGCGGTCTCTCACGGCTGGCGCTGCCTCGAATCAGGATCAGCCGCTCCAGGACAACAACCTGGCAGAGGCGAAGCTGCCCGATCCGGAGGCTTGCAAGCTCTCCGCGCGGGAGAGGGAAATCCTGGGGTGCTTGACGAAAGGCGAGCCCAACAAGCTCATCGCCCGCAAGCTGGAGATCACCGAGGCCACCATCAAGGTCCACGTCAAAGCCATCCTGCGCAAGATCGGAGCCTCCAATCGCACCCAGGCCGCCATGTGGGCGTCGCAGCGCATGCTGCGAGGAGAGGCGCGTCTGTGAATGACTGAGGCAAGGACAATGAGGCTTATGGTTGGGGACGAAGTTCGCGTCCACTTCCATCCACCCAGTTCTTGAAAGAGCTTTTCCGAAGGAGTGGTCACGCGGGTAGATGTGACCACTCCGGAAGGGCGCTTCTTTGTGCTCGAAGTCCGGAATGAGGTTATCCTCGACCAACCGCACCGGATCAGGCCCGATTTCCACGATTACGTCCCGTATGAGTGCCGGAAGGACTTCCCCGGTCGGATCGAGGTATTGGCCCCCGCAGCACAGGACCTGGAGACGGAGCCCGCGTCCCCTCCAGTATCGATAGAAGTACCCATAGTCTGCCTGCACGCAGCAGACGAGCAGGACTTAGAGGAACCGGATCTCTCCTCAGAACCTCAGACTGAACGAACACCTGAAGAAGGCAATTCTGAACCGGCTCAGGTTGAGGTTGAGCCCATCCGCAAGCAGGGTGGGCTGCTTTCTGCATTGTTCGGACGAAGAGAGTAAGAGGGGCGCGGCAGGCCAGCTTGTCAGGTTTCAGGCTTTAGGTGAGTGCAGCCGCAGTCGCTATTCCACACTCTTGGACGGGTTTGGGATCCGGAGCTTCTCGACTGCGAGATTGGTGAAAACGGTTTGAAGGAGATCGCACGCATTACCACTGGGCCGGAGGATTTCGTGAACCGTGCGCTGTGATCAGCGCGATCCTTGAACGTCAAGCCCTGACCTTGCAGGCTCTCACCCTATGTGTCTCGGCAATCATGCCTGACATCCAAACCTCCCGACCAGTCGTCATTCTCGTCGTTGAACCAGATCCGCACGTTCGCGCAATGGCAGTCGATGCCCTTGAGGGGGAAGGTTTCGAGGTCATTGAGGCACCGTCCGCCGACTACGCGCTCAGCGTTCTTCGAAGCCGAATTGATGTTCGTGTCGTGTTTGCTGAAGCCGCGACACCCGGCGACCTCAACGGCTTTGATCTGAGCCATATCGCGCAGACACAGAATCCGCAGATCGTCGTGATTGTGGTCGTAGGCGCATTGCCGCCTGGATTCTCCGGAGTCGCTCCGGAGGCTCGGTTCGTCCGTAAGCCCTACCGGATGGCGGACGTGTTACGACTGATCCGCGAACTGACCGAGGATTACCCTCACCCCGGATAAATGTCTGCACAGGTGTTCCTGTAACGGGGATATCCCGTTGTTGAACGTCTGTGTAGAGCGACGGACAATGTTTAAACTGGCTGGTTCGCAGGAGATGGCGGCAGTGACAGGGACTTATGGTGTCTACCGTGTGAGCGGGATCACGTTCGACGAACGAGCAGGACGACCTGCTGCCGCGACATCGCGGATTGCAGCGAACAGCACATCAGGCGGGTAGGGCTTGGTCAGCAGTGTAAAGCCTTCCTCAGTCGCCCGGTTCGCAGCATCGCTGTATCCAGTCGCCAGCAACACCGGTAGCGCGGGCCACTTCGCTTGAATGCGGCGGGCCAAGTCCAGACCGTCCAGATCACCGGGCATGACCATATCGGAGAGGACAAGATCGAAGGCGGGCTCGGCATGGAGCCGCGCCAACGCTTCATCGGCGGTGCTCGCATGGGTAATCGAATGCCCATGCTCCGCGAGGAGTGCAATGGTAACATCGGCCACTTGAGCGTTGTCCTCAGCGAGCAGGATGCGCAGCGGAGGGCACTCGGTGTCAGGAGTATCGACGTTCTCCTCGGGAGTCCTGGCATGGGCCTTTGCCTTGGGCAAGTACAACGTCACCGTGGTGCCTCGGCCTACCTCGCTGCGAATATCGACCGTCCCACCTGACTGCTGCGTGAAGCCATACACCTGGGCCAGCCCGAGCCCGGTGCCTTTGCCAACCTCCTTGGTCGTGAAGAACGGTTCAAACACCTGGGACAGGGCCTCCTCCGGGATGCCAACACCGGTATCCGTCAGGCTGATCGCCACTGCCTCTCGCATCTTCCCGTTGCGCAGAACAATGTTCTCGGTTTTCACCCGCAAGGTGCCGCCCTTCGGCATGGCATCGCGGGCATTCACCGCGAGATTGATCAGGGCGATCTGAAGCTGAGTCGGGTCTACCTCGACCGACCAAACCTTCTCAGCCAGATCGAACTCAAGCCGGATGTCGCCCCGCAGCGATTGGGCGAGCATGTCGTCCATTCCCGTGATCACGCCATTCAGATCCACTGGCTGCGGGACCAGGGTCTGGCGGCGGCTGAAAGCCAGAAGCCTACCGGTGAGCTTGCGGGCCTGCTCGACAGCTTGGAGGGCGTTGTCGATCAGTCTGGGCCGACGCTCTTCCTTGGCCCGCTTGAGCATGTCGAGATTGCCCATGACCACCGTCAGCAGGTTGTTGAAGTCGTGCGCGATGCCTGAGGCCAGTTGCGCGATAGCCGCCAGCTTCTGCGACTGGTGGGCCTCGGCACGGGCTTTCTCAAGCTCGTCCTGAGCCGCCTTTCGCTCCGTAATATCGCGGGTCACTTTGGCGAAGCCGATCAGGTGGCCCTGCTCGTCGCGAATGGCATCAATGATGACATGGGCGAAGAAGCGGGTTCCGTCCTTGCGCACCCGCCAGCCCTCTTTTTCAAAGCGACCCTCACGGGCTGCTGTCTCCAGAGCGTGCTTTGGCAAACCTGCTTCTCGATCCTCTGGGGTGTAGAAGGTCGAGAAATGCTGGCCGACAATCTCAGGTTCTTGGTAGCCCTTCAGGCGCTGGGCTCCGGAGTTCCAGTTGGTGACGTGACCTTCGGGATCGAGCATGTAGATCGCGTAGTCCGTGACGCCCTGCACGAGCAGGCGGAAGCGCTCCTCACTGCGCCTAAGCGCCTCCTGAGCCTCTTTGCGCTCGGTGATGTCACGGGTGACCTTGGCAAAGCCGAGCAAATTGCCCTGCTCATCTTGGATCGGGTCGATCACCACATGCGCCCACATGCGGGTGCCATCCTTGCGCACCCGCCAGCCCTCCTGCTCGAACTTGCCCTCGCGAAGTGCCGTCTCCAGCGCCCGCTTTGGCAAGTCTACCTGCCGATCCTCGTCGGTGTAGAAGCGGGAGAAGTGCTCGCCGATGATCTCCGCTTCGGTGTAGCCCTTGAAACGCCGCGCACCGGGATTCCAACTCGCCACGACTCCGTTCGGATCGAGCATGTAGATGGCGTAATCGGTCACGCCTTGGACGAGAAGACGAAAGCGTTCTTCACTGCGCCGCAGCGCTTCCTGAGCCGCCCATTTCTCGGTGATGTCACGTGTGATCTTGGCAAACCCGACCAAGTGGCCTTGCTCGTCCCGGATCGGGTCGATCACGACGTTGGCGAAGAACCGGCTGCCGTCCTTGCGGACGCGCCAGCCCTCTGCCTCGAACCGACCCTCACGGGTAGCGGTCTCAAGGGCCAGGGTGGGGATGCCCGCTGCCCGGTCTTCCGGGGTATAGAAGGTCGAGAAATGGCGACCCAGAATCTCGGGAGCGGTGTAGCCCTTGAAGCGCTGCGCCCCGGCGTTCCAACTCGTCACATGGCCCTGCACATCGAGCATGTAGATGGCGTAGTCGGTGATGGCATTGACAAGAAGCTGGAAGCGCTTGTCATCGCCCATCGGCTCTTGGTGAGCCTGCGCAACGTCCATTCTCACTTCCCCCCAGGCAGTCCTTGCCTGCGCTCGTGGATTTGTTTCAGCAAGCCAGCTTAGCCTAACTCGACTTGAGCGTAATGGTTCCAATCAAAATCGTATTCGGGGGGAAACATCGCCCATAGGCAGGAACAACCGATCCAGGTGCTCGTTTGTCTGCACCTACCAAGGAGCGCGAGCAATGCTGGCAGGATGCCGTGTTCTCGTGGTGGAGGACGAGGCGCTTGTGGCCGCGACCATTAGCGATCTCCTCACCGAGGCTGAGGGCGTGCCGGTCGGACCGGCTGCAACTGTCAGCGAGGCTCGACGGCTCATCAAGGAAAGTCCATCGCTGAACGCGGCTCTGCTCGACGTGAACCTCAGCGATGGTTCAGTCACCCCTGTGCTGGAAGCGCTGAGCGCACGCGGTATTCCAACCGTGGTCTACACGGGTGGGCTGGTGCCGGAGGATGTTCGCCAGCGCCATCCCGATCTGATTGCGCTCTCGAAGCCTGTGCTGCCCGCCCGCCTCATCGGCGAACTCCGACGCGTCATCGGCAAGCCGTGTCGGGCGATCCAATAGCTCCCTCTTGGGTACGGTGCTCCCCGATGCTCAAGCTCCTCACCAACAAGGTTCCGGAGTGATAAGGTTTCCGTTAGGTAAGGCGACTATGATTTTGGAGATGCCGCCTCGCTTCTTTCGGACCAGTGTGGTTTCATGCTTTGCCCGCTGACATGGAGGGAAGCTATGGCCGGTAAAGCTCGCATGCGACCGTCGTTCAAGAAGCACACCAAACGCTACCGGGAGGTGATTGCCCCAGCCAAAACACTCGAAGGGCAGAAAAATCTTGCTAAGAAGCGCCGCTACGCCAACCGCCACGGTTAGCCTCGTAGTCTCAGCACTCTGAACATTTCTGGTCCTTGATCAAAGAACAGTGGCTGGATCGGGGTTCCTGATCTACGGAAATAGGGCCACTGGTTCCTGTATCGCAGCCTGCATCACGTGATCGGCGGCGATTTCGTGTCGGCTCTTCATCTGCAACAACCCTGCAAGCTGCTGACGAGCGCGGTTGACCCGACTCTTGATGGTGCCGACAGCAACACCCTGGAGCAGCGCCACCGCGTCGTAGGTCATGCCCTCCACACCCACCAGCAGAAGAGCCTCACGAGATTGGGGAGGCAGGTGTGCGAGCGCCAAGCGAAGCTCGGTCAATGCAAGAGCCGCATCCTGCTCCGGTAAGACCTTGAGGCGGGCGGCGTAGACGCCGATGGGGTCCTCGACCTCATGCTTGCGCTTACGATGTTCCGTGTAGAAGGCATGGCGCAGGATCGTGAACAGCCATGCGCCAAGATTGCTGTCGCGCTCGAAGCGGTCGATGTTGGCCCACGCGCGAAGGAAGGTGTCCTGCACCAGATCATCGGCTCTGATCGGATCGTTGGTCAGCGAGAAGGCGGACGCCCGTAGGTTCGGCAGCAGATCAAGCATCTGGTCCTGTAGGGCAGTGTCAACAGGACCGACGCTGAATGGTTGTGTGAGTGGACGGGCACGACGGGTTCTGCGGACGAGAGCAACCTGTTGCTTGAGGGACAGCGGATGCAGATGCCGCAAGCGCCTCAGCCGGTGCCACGCAGGCTGGTGGCAGATAGTAGCCTGCTGCGGCGAGTGACAGTGATCGTGAACGCTTTGGGCCATGGCTTGGCTCTACCTTGGCTACAGCTTCAACATACACCTACGGTTGCTGGTCCGCCAGCCTTTCAATCGGAACAGATGGGGCCTGCGGACGGCTTGAGCACCCGTACTGGGCAAGGGCTCCGTTGATTTGTTGAACCTACTCGAAAGTGCCCATTGGCCCGGCTGACATCATCCTGATATGGCTGGGTGATAAGAGCGGCATCCTGGTAGAGGCGCTCTCAAAGGAATACACATTGGCCGCGCCAAGCACCCCCGCTCTGCAAGATACCTTCCTGAAGCATCTCTGCGATAACAATATCGAGGTGACGATGTTTCTCGTGAATGGGATCAAGCTCGTGGGCCGCATCAAACGTTTCGACAGCTACACGGTGCAGCTTGTTCGTGGCACCGGTACGCAGATCGTCTTCAAGCATGCCATCTCGACGATCCATCCAGCGGAGCCTGTCGAACTAACTGAAATTGCTCCTTGATGGAATCTGGCCAACACGGGCTGCAACAATCCCTGACTTGTTCTACCAAAAACTGCGCTATTGGACTTTCGAACCGCAATTAGTCCCGGCTTCAGCCATCTCAACCTGTGCCTTCTTCAGATTCTCCAAAGCGGATTTCAGGGCTCCCCATTGGGCGACGCCTTGTTGCATGGATGAGCAAGTTGGTAACCCGGGCTGGATAGCGTAGAGGCCTGTTCGGCTTCTGACTAAAGATCCTCGCCATGCCCTTCAAGGCCAATGCCGCCCGCCGCCATCGCATTCCTAAACAGCGGTACCGGGTGACGAATTGGGCGGAGTACGATGCAGCCCTGCGCCAGCGGGGAAGCCTGACGGTCTGGTTCTCTGAAGAAGCCATCGCAGCTTGGCGCGCCGAGCCCCGCACGACACGCGGTGGTCAAGCTCACTACTCGGCTTTGGCGATCCAAACAGCCCTGACGCTGCGGGCGGTGTTCCGGTTGGCGCTGCGTCAGACAGAAGGCTTGATCGGCTCGATCCTCCAACTCCTGGGCCTGGATCTGGCGGTGCCCGATCACTCGACGCTGAGCCGGCGTGCCGAAATCCTGGAGGTGCCAAGGCCAGGTTCAAGCTCCCGAGGACCCGTTCACCTGCTGGTGGACAGCACCGGCCTGCGGCTCGGTGGGCCCGGCGAGTGGCTGATCGAGAAGCACGGCACCCGCAGGCGCCGATCCTGGCGCAAGCTGCACATCGGCATCGACGCCGAGACTGGAGAGATCCTCGCGACAGAGCTGACGTCCCATGGTGTCGATGGTGGCTCGCAGATTGAACCGTTGCTCGACCAGATCGCAGCTCCACTCGGTTCATTCACTGGTGATGGTGCCTATGATCAAGTTGGCATCTACGGCACCGTCGCTAAACGTCATCCTGATGCTGACGTGATCATCCCACCCCGATCAACAGCGGTGCCGAGCGAAATGGCGGAGAGCACTCCAACCCAGCGCGATCGGCATCTCCAAAGCATCGCCGAACGTGGACGCATGGGCTGGCAGAAAACATCCGGGTACACTCGCCGGGCTTTGGTGGAGGCCGGGATCAGCCGGCTTAAACGAGTGATCGGAGACGCCTTGCGCTCACGGACAGTTCGGCGTCACGCGACCGAAATTGCCATCGCAGTTCATGTGCTCAACTGCATGCTTGAGCTTGGACGCCCGAAGTTCGTCCGTATCGCCTAAACTAAAGGCATCGGGTGGGCGGAGTGCGTTCACTAACCGATCCGTGCAACACGGTCGCGCTGTATAGGACGAATGCCTTGCGCTTGGCTTCGAGCTCCTGCTGCCAGAAGACATAGAACTCCCGGCCGACCAGGACCTTCTTGCTGGCCAGCAACGGCCTCATCCGGGAGCTGAGCGGCGCATCGTCGACCCGGAAGCCCATCGCTTTGAGCTGGATGAGCAGAAAGGCAGCATTGCGTATGGCAACGGCGCCGTGCGACCGCGTGGGCATTGATCGGGTGGAATTGGCCCAGACCTGCACCTCCTCGAAGTCGAAGACCTGTGCCAACGCGTCGATCGAAAGGCCAGCCAGCCGCGGATCCATAGCGGCAACCAGCTCGTGCAAGGAGGCCGAATAGATCCATCCCCTTGTCAGGCTGTCCTCGATCAGATCGGTGAAGGCTTGGGTGAGAGTGAATTCGTGAGGTGGCAGTGGTTCTTGAGCTTGCTCGATCAGCCGCTCGAATGGGTCCAGTTCCCCGTTCAGGGTTATAGGTATATCTTCAGTTATCTTAAGCATATTTCCCAGCCACTTTGACGATACGTCTTTCCCCACACAGCCTTCATTTGGCTGTCTTGTTAAGATTGAGGTGAACATCCTGTATTGTTACTGCTGAATCATGAAAGCTGTCTGAATCTCTGCTGATCAGCAGCCTCCAGTGCCGTTGCCTTCCCGTTCCTGTGGCATGAGCTTGAACGATCCTGCAGATGCGTGTCCCTAGGCAAGCCGGCTCACCGCGCCTAAGCTTCCATCGGGCACGGCACGACGCAGGAGCAGTCGGGATGGCATTGAAGAAGCAAACCCTTGCGATCCACGATGTCTATGTGCCTGTGAAGCGGCGCCAAACTCTGGACCTGCAGAAGGTTGAGGCTTTGGCTGAGAGCATGATGGAAAAGGGGCAGGAAGCCCCCATTCTCGTGCGACCTGACGGGCAGCGGTTTGTCTCGGTCGAGGGGTTGCATTGGCTGGAGGCGTGCAAAGCTCTCGGTGAGACAACCGTTCCAGCCTACTTTGTGCAGGCTCATCGGCACTGAGCTGCGACGACGACAGGGTTGATCCCTTCCGAGCTTCGGGCGTGGAGGGCAGTATCATGCCGTTGCAGCGTGCCGTTTCCTGACGGGGCAGAAGAGAGAAAGGCCGTCACTCAATGATGAACAATCCGCGCAAACAGGCTCGTTTGGCCAAGCGCAGGCAAGAAGACTGGGATGAGGCCCGCGAGGCCTACCTGCTCGAACATGCCCCCGGCTTGAAAGACCACTATGCAACACAGCAGAAAGCCTTCCTTCGGATCGAAGAGGACACGCGCTTGCGCTAACCAGATCCGACGCCGGACGACATCGCCGCGGCGCAAGCTGCGGAGGCCGCCCTCCCGTCCAAGAAGAGACCGCC
>NZ_JBVVAK010000149.1:0-17996 GCF_055792825.1 Microvirga sp. GN3 | reverse complement strand
CGGCTTGCGCTTGAGCAACGCCACCAGCCAGGGCGAGGCAGCCGCACACTGGCCACGCCGTAACTGCCGTATGACAGCAGTGGCGCCGACCACCAGCACGCTGCGCAAGGCCTCGTCCCCAGCCCGTGTGATCACCCCATGCCGCACTCTGCCGGCGGTGGAATGATCCTTCGGGGTCAGGCCTAGCCAGGCGGCAAAGTGGCGGGCCGATCGAAAGGCCTCGGGTGCGGGCGTCTTCATCACCAGCATAGAGGCGCCGATCGGCCCTACGCCGGGGATCCTGGCGAGACGGCGGCTACAGTCATCGGCGCGGTGCCAAGCCATCAGCTTGTCTTCGACTTCCTCCAGCCGGGACTGCAGCTGGGCGTATTCCTTGGCATGGATGATGAAGAGCTCACGGGCCAGAGGCGGCAGTGTGTCATCCGCTTTGATCCGTTCCAACAGCGGCTCGACCCGGCAGATCCCTGTAGCGGCAATCAGCCCGAACTCGGCCGCATAGCCGCGAATGGCATTGGCGAGCTGGGTGCGCTGGCGGATCAGGCGATCGCGTAAGCCCACCAGCATCAGGGCCGCTTGCTGCTCCGGGGACTTGACCGGGACGAAGCGCATGGTCGGCCGGCTCATCGCCTCACACAGCGCCTCGGCGTCGGCGGCATCGTTCTTGCCGCGTTTAACATAAGGCTTGACGAACTGGGGTGGGAGCATCCGCACCTCATGCCCGAGCGCCTGCAGCAACCGCGCCCAGTGGTGCGACCCGCCGCAGGCCTCGATCCCGATCACCGTTAGCGGCAGCTTCGTGAAGAACGTCACCATGTCCTGGCGCCGCAGCTTCTTGCGCAGGACCGGCTCCTCGGTGGCATTCACCCCGTGCAGCTGAAAGACATGTTTTTTGCGGTAGGGACGCCCGTTACCGGGCGCCCCCCGCTCAGATCCCGGCGAGCCCAATTAAGGCACCGGGCTCCTACCTTGGGTGTGTGACGGCGAAGCGCACCTCGGGCCATGGATGAAGGATGCGTGGCTTCGGGAGCCAGTGGTCTGCCACTTGTGTGGTCCGGTCCCATGTGAATCCGTCCTTCTGGCTACGTCGCCGAAGCGTGCGCCTCCAGAGTTCTTCCACATGGTGCCGAAACGCCGCTAATGCGCGCGCGTTTGTCGGCACCGCGAAGTAGGCGAAATGCCCGCTCACGATCTGCTTGAGCCATTTCCCCTGTTCGGGTATGGGCCAGTGCAGCCGACGCCACAGCTCCTCCTTGATGGTCCTGAGCTTCATCCGCATGCGGTCGCCGCGGGTCTTCCGCTGAAGCTGGAAGCGCCCGCTGCGCGATTTGCCGCAAATGTACGTGAAGCCTAGAAACGCGAAGGTCTCCGGCTTTCCGAGCCCGCTTTTCTTGCGGTTGACCGCAGCACGGCGGCCAAACTCAATCACACGGGTCTTGTCCGGATGGAGCGACAGCATGAACTCCTCAAGCCTCGCACGCATCGCATCGAGGAAACGTCGAGCGTCGTCCTCATGCTCGAAGCCAGCGACCAGATCATCGGCATAACGCACGATGATCATGTCGCCGGTAGCCTCGCGCTGTCGCCAGCGTTTCGCCCACAGATCGAGAACGTAGTGTAGGTAGATGTTGCCGAGGAGCGGTGAGATCACCGAACCTTGCCCCGTCCCCTTATCCTCCACAGTCACGATCCCGTCTTCGAGGATACCCGCCTTCAGCCATTTCTGGATCAGGCGGATGATGCGCTTGTCACCGATCCGATGCTCCATGAAGCGGACCAGCCATTCCTGGCTGACAGCCCCAAAGAAGTTTTGGATGTCGGCGTCCAGGATCCAGTTCACTTTCCGATGGTCGATCGCGACGCACAGCGCATCCAACGCATCATGCGGGCCCCGTCCGGGCCGAAACCCGTAGGAGAAGCCGCAGAAGTCGCCTTCATAGATGGCGTTGAGCACCATGACAGTCGCTCCCTGGACGATTTTATCGTCCAGGGCTGCAATCGCCAACGGCCGCTGGCTGCCGTCTGCCTTCGGTATATACGTCCGGCGTGACGGCTGCGGGCGGTACGCTCCCCGTTGGACCCGGGCGTGCAGATCAATAAGCCGGAGCTCAAGCTCTGCCTCGTAGTCCTGCCATGTCATGCCATCCACTCCGGGAGCGGCCTTGCGCCTGAGCGCGTAGAACGCCGTCCGGAGTGCATCGACAGTGATGTGGTGGAAGAGCGCGGTGAACCTGTCCTTCTTCCTCAGCCTTGCGGCTTTCCGTACGCGGTCCAGCGACTGGGACATGCGATCCCGGCCCTGTGTCCGGTGCATGCGTTGCTGTTCCGCGTTCCCCTTGGTCCCCGGCCTTCGCTCCACCGACTCCGCCACCGGTCGCCCGGCTTTGTTCGTCGGCTTCACCGCTACTATGCCGAAGTCAGACTTCTCTGGATCGTTCATCGGCGGCTACGGCTCCTCGCCTTCCCACTGCGGACCATCCACCCGAGGATGGGTTGGGTGGCCAATCCAGAGATCTCCCGGTTCCCGTACAAAGAGCTTCCGTGCATGCCAGGGGCTCAGACCACGCCGGGTCGACTGAGCGCTCGCGTAACGCGCTCATCCGTGTTGCCTTCCGGAACGTCAACGCCGTCGGCACCCGGGATTTTGGACTTTCGCGGCTCAATGGCTGGCCTGCACGCTCCCCTACCGACGCTTCGCCGACATCCTCACGGTTGCCTGCGCACGGCTTGGGGCCGATATGGGTTGCTAGCCCTTCATCGTGGGGGACTTTCACCTCCTACTCCTTGCCGGTCTCCCGGCGCACCGACGTATCCATCCCGATGCGAATAATCTGGTCCACGGACGGTCTCCTGTGTTTGAGATCTGCAATGACCTCATTCTGGCACAGCGATGCCGTAATAAGGGGGCCGTCCACCCCAACACTTGCCAGTGACCGCTCGCTTGCGGCGATTGAACCGCTCCAGCAACTGCGGTGCGTAATGTACCGTCCAGCGATGGATGGTCGCATGGTCGACGGAGATGCCGCGCTCGGCCATCATCTCTTCAAGGTTTCTTAGACTCAGATGATAGGCCAGGCACCACCGGACGCACAGCAGGATCACCGGGCGATCGAAATGGCGGCCTTTGAACATCATGCACCTCCGGAGCTGGCCGGAGATGTAGACCGAACGGAGTTACCTACAAGTTTGCGACACTTCCGAATGATCTGCTATGGAATTACAAACCAACAGCGACAGCGAAACCCCGCATCTGTTAACTGATAGCCCTCCTCTTCATTTGTCAAAAAAGTATCAGTGCCAAGTGCGAAACGTGCTGGTGCTCGCCGACAGCGCCGACTACCGTAATGCTGTGCTGAGAGCCGAAACGAAATCGGCCGAGTAGGGGGTTAAGGGTCGTGTCGGGGAGTTGCCCCCGACCCTAGAGGAAACGGACATGGAGCCGGATCTCGAGGTTGTTCAGATAAGGCCCGGCGAGTCCTTTGCCGCCTGGTCGCATGGATACCCCTACCGGACTGTGCGCTGGCACTTCCATCCCGAATACGAGCTTCACTTGGTGGTCGCCACCTCCGGCCGATATTTCGTCGGCGATTTCATCGGCGAGTTCGAGCCTGGCAACCTTGTCCTGACCGGACCGAACCTTCCGCACAACTGGGTCAGCGATATCCCGAAAGATACGAGCATTCCACTGCGCTGCCGCATCATCCAATTTGGAGAGGAATTCGTCGGCAGGGCCATAAAAGCTTTTCCGGAGCTCGCTGCCCTTGCGCCGGTGCTGGAATCATCGCGGCGCGGAGTGTCGTTCAATGAAGAGACCAGCCGCCAGTTGGCACCGCTCATGGACGAGATGATGACCGCCCAGGGCATGCGCCGGATCGAGCTGTTCATGTTGATCGCCGGTCTGCTGAGTCGTGCGCAGGGATCGCGGATGCTCGCCAGTGCCGGCTACCTGCCCGATCCTTCCGGCTACATGTCAGCCGGAATAAACAAGGCGCTCGCCTATATCCGAGAGAACCTAACCCGACCCTTCAACGAGGCGGATCTCGCTGCAATCGCGGGCCAATCAACAAGCGCCTTCTCGCGCGCGTTTCGCCAGCACACCGGCATGTCGTTGGTGCAGTACGTGAAACGCCTGCGCATCAACCTCGCCTGCCAGATCCTGATGAGCGATGAACAGGCTTCAATCACCAGCATCTGCTACGAAGTAGGCTACAACAACCTGTCCAATTTCAACAGGCAGTTCCTTACCGAGAAGGGCATGACGCCCTCTCAGTTCCGACGGCTCCTGCTCGACAATATCAAAACATCCGATGGCGCTAAAGGGAGGACCAAAAAGGAGCATCAGTCGCTGAATACGAACTGGCGCAACCCAGTATCACTATAAGTCCAAGGGAGAGAAACAAATGACGAAGTCTTCATGGAAACTCACGGGCCTCGCGGCGCTGACGCTATCCCTGCTCGCGGGCACGGGTAGCGTCATGGCCCAGAATGCGAAAGTCTCCAATGCCACTGTCGCGTTCCTCATGCCGGACCAAGCGTCAACGCGCTACGAGGAACACGACTTTCCTGGCTTCAAAGCAGAAATGGAAAAACTCTGCCCGACATGCAAGGTCATCTATCAGAACGCCGATGCCAATGTGTCGCGCCAGCAGCAGCAATTCAACTCTGCGATCTCACAGGGCGCGAAGGTGATCGTGCTCGATCCAGTTGACTCCACCGCAGCCGCCTCCCTGGTCAAGCAGGCGCAAAGCCAAGGCATCAAGGTGATCGCATATGACAGGCCCGTACCGGACGCCAAGGCCGACTTCTACGTTTCTTTCGACAATCAGGCCATCGGCAAGTCCATCGCAGATTCGCTGGTGCAACACTTGAAGAAGTCCAACGTGACTGCCGGCAGTGGCACAGGTGTCCTGCAGATCAACGGCTCACCGACAGACGCGGCTGCAGGTCTCATCAAGAAGGGTATCCACGAAGGGCTCGACAACAGTGGCTATCCCATTCTGGCCGAATACGACACGCCAGACTGGGCTCCTCCGAAGGCGCAGCAATGGGCCAGCGGTCAGATCACGCGTTTCGGCAAAAATATCCTTGGTGTCGTGGCAGCCAATGACGGCACCGCCGGGGGCGCGATCGCTGCGTTCAAGGCCGCAGGCGTCAACCCGGTCCCATCGGTCACCGGCAACGACGCGACGATCGCAGCGCTGCAGCTCATCATTGCGGGCGACCAGTACAACACCATTTCCAAGCCGAGTGAGATCGTGGCGGCTGCCGCAGCCAATGTGGCCGTCCAACTCCTAGCCGGCGAAACGCCGAAAGCGGAGACAACGCTCTTCAACACGCCATCGAAGCTGTTCGTCCCGGCGGTGATTACGGCCGAAAATCTGAAGGCCGAGATTATCGATAAGAAGATCAATACAGCGGAACAGCTCTGCTCCGGCCGTTATGCCGAAGGCTGCAAAAAGTTGGGAATTACCCACTAGCCAGCAAGGTTCCATCCGGCCGCCTGACGGCGGCCGGACCTCCCCAAGGCACGGGAGGATACCACTGAGGCATATCACATGACGAACACCGATGAGCCAAGAGGCGACACGTGCGAGCAAGTGCTCAATCTGCGCGGTATATCGAAGCATTTTGGTGCTGTGTCTGCACTGACAGACATCAATCTGGATGTCCATGCCGGCGAGGTTGTTGCGCTCGTCGGCGACAATGGCGCGGGCAAGTCTACACTGGTCAAAATCCTGGCCGGGGTGCACCAGCCAAGCTATGGATCGATCACCTTTCGCGGACAACCGGTGACGCTCGACGACCCGAGCACGGCACTTGGTCTCGGCATCGCAACGGTGTTCCAAGACCTTGCTCTGTGCGAGAACCTCGACGTGGTCGCCAATATCTTTCTTGGCCGAGAGCTCAATCCCCTCCGGCTTGATGAAGTGTCCATGGAGGTGAAGGCCTGGACCCTGCTCAACGAGCTGTCCGCACGCATTCCGAGTGTACGCGAACCGGTCGCTTCACTCTCCGGAGGACAGCGCCAGACCGTCGCCATCGCGCGCTCGCTGTTACTCGAGCCGAAACTCATCCTCCTTGACGAGCCGACGGCCGCTCTCGGCGTCGCCCAGACGGCTGAAGTGCTGGACCTGATCGAGCGCGTGCGTGACCGAGGTCTCGGCGTGATCATGATCAGTCACAACATGGAGGACGTACGCGCGGTCGCGGACCGCATCGTTGTGCTCAGGCTGGGCCGGAACAACGGTGTCTTCGCTCCAGATGCATCCAATCAGGAACTGGTCAGCGCCATTACGGGAGCTGCCAATAATTCGGTTTCCCGCCGCGCCAGCCGACGTCAAGCCCAGAGCGGGCAAAGCCAGGATCAGCAGGCCCAACGCCCGGAGGCACGCCGATGACCAAGAGCGTGGATCAGAACACGCAGGTTGCCCCGATGCTCGACCGTAGGGACGAACGCGTCAAGCATGCCGAAGGGCTCGGCGGCTCGATCCGCGCTTTTCTGGACAGGGTGCGGTCAGGCGATCTTGGCTCTCTTCCCGTGATTGTCGGTCTTGCGATCATCTGGACGGTGTTCCAGAGCCTCAATCCGGTCTTCCTCGCACCGAACAACCTTGTCAATCTGCTGTTCGACTGCTCGACGATCGGCGTGATCGCTCTGGGCATCGTTTGCATTCTGATGGTGGGCGAGATCGACCTGTCGGTCGGATCGGTCAGCGGCTTCGCGTCGGCGCTGGTAGGCGTCCTGTGGGTGAACCAGGGCTGGCCGGTCGGAATTGCTATCATCGCCGCGCTTGCCTTTGGGACGCTGATTGGCGCGATCTACGCATTCCTGTTCAACCGCTTTGGCATGCCGAGCTTCGTATCGACGCTGGCCGGTCTCCTGTCCGTGCTCGGTCTGCAGCTCTACCTCCTCGGCTCGACCGGCTCGATCAACCTCCCCTACGAGTCGCCTCTGGTCAATTTCGGCCAGTTGCTCGTCATGCCCGATCCGGTCTCATACATCCTTGCGGCGCTCCCTGGCATCGTGCTTCTCGTACTCGAGTACCGAACCGCGGCTCGTCGGCGAGCGGCGGGATTGTCCTCCCACCCGCTGGGCCGGCTCCTCGTGCGCGCCGTGGTCCTCACCGTCATTCTGGAATTCATCGTCTATTACCTTAATCTCGACCGCGGCATTCCGTGGATGTTCGGACTCTTCGTCGGCCTCGTAGTGGCGATGGACTATGCACTGACGCGCACCAAGTGGGGCCGGTCGATGATCGCCGTGGGCGGCAACCGCGAGGCTGCACGCCGGGCCGGCATCAATGTCCGCTACATCTATACGACGGCCTTCATGCTGTGCTCGGCACTGGCCGCCACCGGGGGAATTCTGTCCGCCGCACGCTTGGCTTCGGCCAGTCAGCAGGCAGGCACAGGCGACGTCAACCTCAACGCTATCGCGGCCGCCGTGATCGGTGGAACGAGCCTGTTCGGCGGGCGCGGCAGCGCCTATTCCGCTCTGCTGGGCATCATTGTCATTCAATCGATCGCCAGCGGCCTGACGCTGCTCGATCTCTCCTCATCGCTCCGGTACATGATCACCGGTGCCGTGCTTGCCATTGCCGTCATCGTCGACTCGCTGGCGCGCCGTTCGCGTGTCTCGCATGGCCGGGCTTAGGCCACATCAGACAAAAGGGAAAGCCATGGGTGAAAAGTTATCCGGGAAGGTCGCCGCAATCACCGGAGCGGCCTCGGGCATCGGTCTTGAATGTTCCAGGGCCCTGCTTTCCGAGGGCGCGCGGGTCGTGCTCGTCGATCGCGACGAGGAGGCGCTGAAGAGCGTTTGTGCCGACCTCGGTCCTCAGGCGATCTCCTTGCGGGTGGACGTGACCGATCCGGGAAGCGTCGCCCGTATGATGCCGCAGATCCTGGAGCGAGTCGGGCAGCTCGATATCTTCCACGCGAATGCCGGTTCCTATATCGGCGGTGAGATCCTGGAAGGCGATCCCGACGCCTGGGACAGCATGCTGAATCTCAACATCAATGCCGTCTTCCGCTCCATCCATGCCGTGCTGCCGCACATGGTGGAACGCAAGACCGGTGATATCATCGTCACCAGCTCGATCGCCGGCCTCGTTCCCGTGGTGTGGGAGCCGATCTACACCGCCTCGAAGCACGCCGTACAGGCCTTCGTGCATACGGTGCGGCGGCAGGTCGCGAAATACGGGTTGCGTGTCGGCGCCGTAGCGCCGGGCCCGGTAGTCACAGCCTTGATCAAAGACTGGCCCAAGGAGAAGCTTGAGGCGGAGCTGGCGGCGGGAGGGCTCATGCAACCGGCGGAAGTGGCCGACGCTGTCCTGTACATGCTGACGAGACCGCGCAACGTCACCATTCGCGACCTCGTGATCCTACCGCAAAGCAACGACCTGTAGCGCCCGCCGAATTCGCGGCGCACTGCGACATGTCTCTCAACTCACTTAGATATCCGAATAGTCATGGCAAACCATTTTCTCGGCATTGACGTTGGAACCGGCAGCGCACGAGCCGGGGTGTTCGACGAACGTGGAGCCTTGCTGTCCTCGGCCAAGGCCGACATCGCGCTGTGGCATGAGGCCGGCGGCATTGTAGAGCAGTCGAGCAACGATATCTGGCGTGCGGTCTGCACATGTGTGCAAGAAGCCATGCATCGGGCCGACATTTCTCCTGAGTCCGTTGCCGGCGTCGGCTTTGACGCGACCTGCTCCCTCGTGGTACTCGGACCAAGTGGCCAGCCATTGCCTGTTGGTCCATCCGGCAACCCCGAGCGCAACATCATCGTCTGGATGGATCATCGTGCAACAGAGCAGGCGCGCCGGATCAATCGCACGGGCGAAGCGGCCCTGAATTACGTTGGTGGCACTATCTCGCCCGAAATGGAGACCCCCAAGCTGCTGTGGCTGGCCGAGAACATGCCCGAGACGTTCACGGCGGCATGGCAGTTCATGGATCTAGCCGATTTCCTAACCTGGAGGTCCACGGAGAGTCTCGCACGCTCCGTTTGCACAGTGACGTGCAAGTGGACCTATCTTGCACACGAGAACCGTTGGGACGCGGGCTACTTCAGAACGGTCGGACTCGGCGTTCTGGCGGACGAAGGCTTCCGACGCATTGGCACGGAAGTCGTGCCAGGCGGCACCCGACTCGGCGGACTGACGTCGCAAGCTGCCGCCGATTTGGGTCTGGCGCCCGGGACCTCTGTCGCAGCCGGTCTGATCGATGCGCATGCCGGCGGCGTAGGAACGGTTGGCGCACGTGGCAACGTCGGCAACGTCCTCACTCGCATGGCCTACGTGTTCGGCACCTCCGCCTGCACCATGTCAACCACGACGGATCCGATCTTCGTTCCGGGTGTATGGGGTCCCTATCACTCGGCCATGCTGCCCGACCTCTGGCTCAACGAAGGCGGCCAATCGGCCGCGGGTGCTGCGATCGATCATCTGGTCCGAATGCATCCGGCCTCGAAAGACGCGGAGATGATGGCCCGGGAGAGCGGCGCCAGCCTGAGCCAGTGGCTGTCGCTGGAGGCCGAGAGGCGCGGAGGCGCGGAGGCAGCACCCGATCGCATCGGAGACCTGCACATCGTCCCCGAATTCCTGGGAAATCGGGCACCGTTCGCCGATCCGGACGCGCGTGGGCTCATCGCGGGACTTGGCATGGAGACGAGCCTCGACAGTCTCGTGGCACTCTATCTCGCTGGCGTCTGCGGATTGGGTTACGGAGCACGACAGATCCTGCAGGCGCAGCATGAGAAGGACATGGCAATCGACACGATTGTCGTCAGCGGTGGTGCAGGTCAGAGCCCGCTCGTGCGACAGCTTCTTGCCGATACCACGGGAAAGATCGTTGCAGCCACGACCTCCCAAGAGCCCGTTCTCCTTGGCTCCGCGATTCTCGGTGCCGTTGCCTCGGGCCAGTATCCAGATCTTGCACAGGCCATGACATCGATGTCGGAGATGGGCGAAATCTATCGCCCCAATCCGGCATCGGCGGAATGGCACGAAAAGCGTTTCAAGGCATTCGAGATACTCCAGCAGGCGGCAAGATCTATTCGGTCCGTCACCTGAGGAGCGCACGCCCGCATCACGAATCTGCGCTGCGGCGTGCCTGATAGGATCCAGCGTGCTCCAGCTTCGCGCCGGCCGTACCATTGTCTGTCAGAGCCGAGCGACTACCTCCGCCACCGCCGCTCCGAGTCTGCGATGCGCCTCCGCCCCGAAATGGATCCCGTCCACTGGGCTCACCTCGATCACCGATCCTGCATCGAGGAACTCTACTCCCCGGTCCTGAGCCAGCGCCGCATAGAGCGCGGGAAGTTGAAGTGACACCTCACGCGCGCCACTGAACTCGGAACGGATTGGCCCTTGCTCCAGCACGGTTGGTGGGGAGATCACAAGTATACGAAAGCCACCGTGTCGCGCCTGCATCTCAAGACTCATGGCGATGTCGAGGAGCCCGGCAATCCCTGCCGTGATCTTACTAGGCGTTGCGCCGAAGCGCGTCTTCGTATCGTTCGTCCCGAGCATGATGGTCAGCGCGTCGATAGGCCCATGGCTCTGAAGCGCAATCTTCAGTCCCTCACGTCCGTCCATGTGTGCGCCCATCACCGGGTCGGGGAACTGCGCCGTTCGGCCGGGCAGCCCCTCCTCCGCCACCTCCCAATCCGGGAGCATTGACGCGGTCACGCGCGGCCAGCGTGTATCCGCGCCAAAGCGGCGGTAGGCCTCCCCCCGCGTCACAATGGGTGGGGTTCCATGGGTGTTGCTATCGCCAAAGCAGAGAAGTGTGCGCATCATGGAAGCTTCCGTCATAGATCGTGTCACGCTAGCGCATCGTGCGGAGAAATGGACCCGGTTTTCCGCACCGAACGACGCGCCAGCCAAGAGAAGGAGCATAGGAATCGATCCCAAAAGTGGGTCCACTTCTGGATCCGATGCTCGGGAGCATTTTTCGGCGAAGTGGATCCGGTTCGCCGGCAAAAAACGACAAGCCATGCCGTTCGTCGGCATCAAGCCACAGACAGGTCGGTGATACTGTCCTGCCTGTCCCAGACACCATAATCAGGGGTGATCGTGATCCCCCATCGCGATCTCAGGCCGCGATTTCGGCTCTGATCCGCAACGCTAGATCAGGACGATCCGTGGTAATTTGCCGGACGGGCTGGCCTAACCAGTACCGGAGATCAGCCTCATCGTTCGGAACCCAGGCACCAATCCGGTCAGCCCCGAAGGCGGCAGAGAACTGCTGAACTCTATGGACAAGCAGGGACTTCTCAACCGCCACGTAGATGCCGGGAATGGCCTTGAGACGATCGATCGCCCGATCCAGCCCTCCCAACATCTCGGACGAACGCCTGTCGAGGGATGCAAGCACTGGAACTGCGGGACTGAGCGCTCGAACGGTCTCAAGTACCTCCAGCATGAAGCATGTCAGAACAGATCTCTTCTCGAGTCTGTGCCGGCGAACCGTCTCCAGAACCTTTACCTCCATGCCGGCATAGGCGCTCCCAGCCGCGTCGGTCTTCAGCTCGATATGGAGTTCAAGCGGGCTTTCGCCGAGCACCTCCAGGACTTGATCGAGGCTCGGGATGCCCTCCGCACTGTCGCGAAGCGTCGTCGCCTGGAGTTCAGCCAGGGTCCGAGCGCTGACGGGTCCCAATCCTGTCGTCGTCCGTTCGAGCGTTGGATCGTGGATGACGGCGAGCTGTCCGTCCGACGTCATGTGCACGTCGAACTCGACCCCTTCGACGCCGAGCTCAGCGAGCCTGCGGAAGCCTTCGATGCTGTTTTCGGGCCACAGATTCCGCGCCCCGCGATGACCGATGATCATGACCATGAGGAGATTGCCTTACTTGCTGCTATCGACGAGGCCGCGCACGAACCACCGCTGCATGACGAGTATCACCAGAACGGGCGGGAGCATCGCCAGAAGTGCACCACTCATCGCGACGTTCCAGGCGGGCTCCGTGTCGGAGCGCGGAATGAGATGCTTCACCCCGATGACGGCCGTGGCCATGTCCTTGTCGGTCGTGAAGAGCAGCGGCCAGAGATACTGGTTCCACCCGTAGAGGAACAGGATGATCGACAGGGCGATGATGTTCGAGCGCGAGAGCGGCAGCAGGATCGTCCAGAAGAAGCGCATGGCGGAAGCGCCGTCGAGACGTGCTGCCTCGAGAAGCTCCTCGGGAACGGTGAGGAAGAACTGCCGGAACAGGAAGGTCGCCGATGCCGAGGCGATCAGTGGCAGGATTAAGCCCTGGTAGGTATTCAGCATGTTCCATTCCAGTGCGATCTCCACCGTGTTGCCGGAGGCCCACTCCCAGAGCCCTTGGATGTTGAGAGCATCGATCAGCCACTGGGCCGGCAGGGCCGCATTCGCGACCGCCTCGTAGGTCGGCACGATCCGCACTTCCACAGGCAGCATCAGCGAGGTGAAGATCAGCCAAAAGGCGAGGATGCGGAACCGAAACCGGAAATAGGTGATGGCGAAAGCGGACAGCAGCGAGATCGCCACCTTTCCGATCGTGATTCCCGCTGCTACGATGAAGGAATTCACGAGGAGTTGCCCGAAATCGACTTTGCTCCATGCGGCCGCCAGGTTCTCGAGGAAGTGGCCGCCCGGCAGCCACGGCATCGGGACCTGCTGCACCTCGTCCATCGTCAGGGAGCCGGCGATGAAGGCGAAGTAGAGCGGCAGGCACACGAGAACGATGCCGCCGATGAGGAGCAGGTGGCAGATCGTCGTGAGAATGGGTGAGCGTTCAACCATGATCAGATACTGTAATTGACCTTGCGTTCGACATACTTGAACTGCAGCAGCGTCAGGAGAAGTGCGAAAGCCATCAAGAGAACCGATTGGGCCGCCGAGGATCCGAGGTCGAGATTGATGAAGCCGTCCTGATAGACCTTGTAGACCAGGATGTTCGTGGCTCCTGCCGGCCCACCACGCGTGACCGCGTCGATGATGGCGAAGGTCTCGAAGAACCCGTAGACGAAGTTCATGGTCGTGAGGAAGAAGAGCGTGGGCCCGAGAAGCGGCAGCGCGATTTGGAAGAAGCGCTTGATCGGTCCGGCACCGTCGACGGCTGCTGCCTCCATTAAGGACTTCGGTACCGCCAGAAGGCCCGCGACGAGAAAAATATAATCGTAGCAGATATGCTTCCAAGACGCCGCGAGCACCACGAGCAGCATCGCGTCGAAGCCGTTGCGGTTCGGATCCCATGCGATGCCGAGAGACTTGATGAAGAACGCGATGGGACCGACCGCCGGATTGAACAGGAACGCCCACATGACGCCCGCGATGACAGGTGCGATCGCGTAAGGCAGAAGGATCACGCCCTTGTAGGCGGCCTGGAAGCGCACTACCCGATCCGTGGCGAAGGCCAGGACGAGCGCAACAACGATTGTCACCACATTCTGGGCCAGAGTGAACCAGATCGTGACCCAGACGGAGTTACGATAGCTCTCGCTCGCGAAGAGCGCGGTGAAATTGTCGAACCAGACGAAGTGGACTGTCGCTCCAAAGGGATCCGCCAGCAGAAATGCCTGCATCAGCGCCCGGATGGAGGGGATGAAGAAGAACAGGAGGAGGATGAGGAGCTGCGGCAGAAGCAGCAAAGCCGGAAGGCCCGCGGTCTGGAAATGAGCGTGCTTCAGTCCCGGTTCGTGAGTGGTTGCAACCACGTCAAATCTCCGCTCGACAAACGGTGAAGCGGCACTGGCCTAGATTCTGGCCAATGCCGCGTCGTTCAATCAATATTTGCCCTTATTGAGCCGCTCATATTGGCGGAGGATCTCGTTGCCGCGCTTCACGGCATCGTCCATCGCCTGTTGGGCGTCCTTCTTGCCGGCAAACAGGGCCTCGATTTCCTCACGCTGGGCAAACATAGCCTGGGTGAAATTTCCGAAATGGAAACCAAGAGAGTTGTCCGTCGGCGTGCCACGGTTGAGCTGCTGGATGGCGATCTCACGGGTCGGGCTCTCTTTGTAGTAGCCTTCGGCCTTTGCCAACTCATAGGCCTTGTTGGTGAGCGGGACATAACCCGTCGCCTTGTGCCACCAGAGTTGGGTTTCGGGCTTTGCGAGATAGTCGAAGAAGGCTGCAATCGCCTTCTCTTCCTCCGGCTTGTGCCCTTTGATCACCCACAGTGCGGCGCCGCCGATCGTGCTGTTCTTCGGCTGGTGTCCCTCCTCCCAGGGCAGGAAGGTTGCGCTCCAGGCGATCTTCGCGTTGCGCTCGATACCCCCATGCGCTGCCGTCGAGGCGAAGTAGGTGGCGCATTTTCCGGAGGTGAAGAGTTGCTCTGGGCTGAATCCCTGTCCGGCGATCTGAAGCACGCTATCGTCGAGCCATTTCTTCAGGCGGGCCACTTGCGGCACCACGAGCGTCGTATTGTAGACGAACTCTGTATCTAGCCCATCATAGCCGTTCGCCTTCGTGGCATAGGGCTGGTCGTTGATGGCGCTGTAGTTCTCGATGAGGCTCCAGTGGTAGTCCGTCGCCAGCGCCGTGCCGCATTCGGCAGCGCCAGATTTCCTGATGGCATAGAGCTGCTTCTCGAACTCGCCCCAGGTTTCTGCCGGCTTGTCGAATCCGGCCTTTTGGAATTGGTCCTTGTTGTAGAACAGGATCGGCGATGACGAGTTGAAGGGCATCGCCGCGAGCTTGCCCTTGTAGGAGTAGAATCCCGCCACCGGCTTGATGAAGTCAGCCCATTCGATCTTGTGGCCAGTCTTGTCCATGAGATCCTGCGCCGGGACAATCGCGTCCGACAGCAGCATCGTCATGAAGCCACGCTCGTAGATCTGGACGATGTGGGGTGGATGCTTTGCTCGATAGGCCGCAATGGTGCTGTTGATCACCTCATCGTAGTTGCCCTTGTTGATCGCGACGACCTTATATTGGTCGTTGGACTCGTTGAACTTCTTGACCATTGCGTCGACGCGCTCGCCAAGCACGCCGGTCATGGCGTGCCACCACTGAACCTCAATGGGCGCGGCCCAGGCCGCGGCTCCTGACATCATCAGCGCCAGCGCTCCGGCAGCAATGCGTGGTATTGTCGACTTAACCTTCATTATGCTTTCCTCCCTTTCAATCCTTGCCCCTGGTCTCAGGCTGGCGCGGCGCGCCGCCCCTGCCCTTTTGCACGCCTTCCCCAGAAGCCGTCATCGGCCATGAGAGCCGCGATCCCCCTGTCGAGCCATCCCAGATCGTCGAGAAGATCCAGGATAGTGAAGCGCCGGCGGATCAGCCGCGCGCGCCTATATTCCGTTGCTAGCTTCGCCAGCGGCACTCCAAGATCGCCAGGGTGCCCCGCGGCGCCGGCTGCATGAAGCCAAGCCTCCAATTCGTCCGGCGAAACACAGTACCGGCGCAGCTCCTCGCGCAGCACCGGCCAGTCTGCCGCAAGCGTTACCAGCCGCTCGGCCCGGCGCGTCGCCGGCTCCAGCTTGATGCGCATCTCGGTGCGCGCACTATCGGCAATGTGCCGGTCTGGAAAAGCCGCGGCGATCTCTGTCTCGATCTGCTCGGGCGAGGACGTAGCGCCGTTCGCCTGAGCGATCACCTCCTCGCTGATGTCCTGCGCCAGAAACCATTCGTACAAGGCAAGGATCGCCACTGTTCCGATCCCAACGCAGGCTCCGTGCGCAGCAGGCTCTCCTTGATAGGTCAGGCGCTCCATCTCCCAAACGTGGGAGATGAGATGCTCGGCTCCGCTCGCCGGACGCGAATTGCCATGAGCCTGCATGGCGAAGCCGGACACGAGAAGACCGTTTACGAGGTCGCCTAGGGCTGCCGGGTTGCCGCGACCAATCGCGCCGGGCTGCGACAGCCATCCCCGGATATTGTCCTGTACAAGGGCGAAGGGCTCGGGATTGATCGCCTCCTCGCCAAGCATATCGGCCAGCTTCCAGTCCGCGCCAGCGACGATCTTGCCGGCGAGGTCACCATAGCCCCAGCCAGCCATGCGGCTTGGGGCCCGCGCGATCACGTTCAGGTCCGCAACGATGCTGATCGGCGGAGCGCAGTCGAGCGTGCGCTTGAAGCCGTCGTCGAGCAATGCTGAGCCTGAGGCGGCGTAGCCGTCCATGGAGGCGGCCGTTGCGACGCAGACATAGGGCATACCCGCGAGTTCGGCTGCGTATTTCGTGAGATCGTTGATGACGCCGGACCCAACGGCGACCGGAAGCGCCTCCCGCTCCTTGATTACCATTGCGATGTCTCTCGCAAGGCTGGCGTTAGGCTTCACGCGCGGTGCAGCTTCGAGAATGATAGGCACATCAGGGGAAAGACCTGCCTGTTCGAGAATCACGAGTGCACCTCGGCCCGCAGCTTCCATCGTGTTCTGATCGGCGATGATCATCGGCGAACTGCTTCCGGCAGCCCGCACGGCGTCAGACAAGAAGGCGAGCGCCGAAGGGGAGACGAACACGTGGCGCGTCGTTGTTGCCTTTCGTATCGCATCGTTGAGAACCTGCGCCTGATCTACCATCAACTCCTCACTGGCGATACATTTGAATATTGTGTATTACATTTGTATGACACTGGCAATGGGACCGTGCACGAAGCCCCTTGTTCCCATCGGAGGATTTGATGAATGATCATTCTGATATCTTGTTCCAGTCTAGGGAGCGTCCCGGCATGACCGAAGCATATTGCGACAAAGAGCTCAGTCAGATCTCGGGCAACGGCCATACGCCGAGGAGAGACTACGCAGATCCTCGCTCCAGACTTTGGATAACCACTCCAGGCTCGGTCCAATGCTGAACTCGGCAGACAATCCGCTCGAAACTCGGGTCGCCTGGCTCTACTTCATGGAGGGCATGACGCAGGCGGACATTGCGGAGAAGCTCGGGATGACGAGGCTCCGCGTGAACCGTATGCTCGTGGAGGCACGCACCAGCGGCCTCGTCAGTATCGCTCTTAACTCGCGTTTCGCTACCTGTGTCGAGCTCGAACAGATCCTTATCCGCGAGTTCGACATGAAAGACGCTGTGATCGTCCCGACACCGGATAATCCTGATCTCATTCCAGTCCTGCTCGGACAGGCGGCGGGTGAGTATCTCTCGAACTTCCTCGAGACGAACCGGGTGAAGGGCCTCGGATTAGGCTGGGGCGCAACCCTGCGCGAGACCATCCGCAACACGCGCCTTGGCCGCTATCCGGACCTGTGCATCAACTCGATGATGGGCGGTCTGACGCACGGTCTGGAGCTCAACACCTTCGAGACCGCGAGCAGCCTTGCCAACCGCTTGAATGCCGAATGCCAGTACCTGGCTGCGCCGATCTATGCAGGTAGCCCCGAGTCCCGAGACATCATCCTGGCGCAGGATGTATTTCGCGAGACATTCGAGCGCATTTCATCAAACGACGTCGCGGTGCTCAGCATCGGCGATCTTTCGTTGCGCTCCCTACTGATCCGCTACGGCCTGCCGCGGGATGTGACCACTGATGAGCTGGTAGCACTCGGCGCCGTTGGAGATATCTTGGGGCAGTTCTACGATGCGGATGGTCGGGTCATCGACCATCCATTGAACCTTCGCGCCATCGCGCTGCCGCTCAGCGAGCTCTCATGCATTCCTACCGTCGTTCTCGCATCTGGCGGGCAGAACAAGATCCCCGCCATTGCCGCAGCCATGAAAGCGCGCCTCGCCTCAGTAATTATCTGCGACGAGGAAACTGCTAAGGCTGCCCGTGGTCTAGCTCTTACTGGGGAAATATCAAGGAAGTCGCAGCCGAGCAGACGCCGCAGCCGCCAATGAAGCAACCATCAGGTCTACATCGCCAACCGCTTGCGTCGGCACCAGCCTCTCAGCAATGAAGGTGATGGTTCTGTCTTTGAGAGCATCGAGCGTGCCTTTCAGTCCGATGCTCTAGGTGTTTGATCCCGGGGTTTGATGGTGCATTCTTATCGCCGGAATGGAGGGATGCGCTATGGGCCAGGTTCTCCATGGGAGCGCCACAACGACAGAGGCAGTCCGTCGAGC
>NZ_JBVVAK010000148.1:0-18291 GCF_055792825.1 Microvirga sp. GN3 | reverse complement strand
CAACGCGTGCGGTCTATAGCTCCCCGCAACGCGGACAGCGGCACGGATGTCGTCGACGCCTGGCTCGCTGCCTCCCGTCGTCCACGCCTCAGGGTCTCGTGACGAGCTCGATCAGCACGGGCCAATGGTCGGAGATGCTGCTGCCCGCGTCGAAGTCGTAGCGGCGCGGCGACACGAAGCCCTGGCCGCTCGTTTCCACCTGCTGGGCCGAGACGACGGCCGTCCGGAAACTCCCCAGATTGGCAAACCAGCCCACCGGACTTGGCCTCTCCGTCAGCAGGCTGTCGGAGACCAGAAAGAAGTCCAGGAACGACCACGTGAACCAGGAGCGGTTGCCGGGCCGCGCATTGCGGAACTTGTTGGACCCGGGCTCGGCGCAGCCGGTCCTGACCTCCGGCGGGACGTTCCAGCGGCCCTCGGACAGGAGCCGCCCGAACAGGTCACCCTGCGGCTCGTTGCAGGGAAAGTTGAAGTCCCCGCCCGCGACCGCGATCGCGTCGGCGGGCAGCGCCGCGCTGAGTCCGTTCAGCGTCTGCATCGCGCTCGCGGCATTCGATGGGATTACCACCTGACGGGAAGTGGACGGCGTACAGGTGGAGCGTACGCCCATCCGGCAGGGTGAGCGGGGCCGAAACGATATCCCGTGTCGCCCGGCACAGATCGGTGTCGTTGCCGAACTCCACCTTGTGGGCCGTGGGCGGGGAGGCCGAGGGCAGGCGTGAGAGAATGCCGACATCGATGCCTTGGTCGAGGTCGGTGACGGTCGTGTCGAGCTCGATTTCTGTCGTATAGCCGAGGCCAGCCAGGAACTCGGCGTTCAGGCGTGCGAGCATGCTCGGATTCTCGAGCTCGGGCAGGATGATGACATCGGGCTGCGGACGCACTGCCCGGATCACGTCGGCGATGGCCTGGAGCTTGCGGGAAAGCTTCTCATCCGTCCAGTCGATCTCGAGGCACTCCCGCGCAAAGGCCGGAATGGGATTAAACTGCCGGCAGTGTGCTTCGTGTCCCGGGCGGGCATCCTTCACCGCCTTGGGCAGGAAGGTATCGTCGAAGGGATTGGCGGAATCATCGGCTGTGTCGAAGAGGTTCTCGACGTTCCAGGACATCAGTGTGAGAGTCCGGAATTCCTGACCCACTGACGCTGTCGCGGCGGCGGTCGCGATCACGACCAGCAGGGTTCGGGCAAGCCACACCATCGCAGGGTCCTCCACGTCTGGGGCAGGATGGCACAGGAGTATGCCACGCAAGTGATGCAGGAGCAGTCACGAGTCGCTCGACATCGAGCATGGTCCAGTCCAGCACAGCTGCCGGCGATCAACGTGCACCAGCCGAACGCGCCTTAGCCGTGATGGATCTGAGCGGGAACAGGACGATTGAACCGTCTCACGTGAGGCCTGCGGATCGACAGAGTCCATGACCTGACCTCCCTGGAAAGGCTCCGGCTATTGTAGCACGTCGGAGCTCCCAGAGGATTTTCTCACACGTCGCCGATCGTGGCGTGGTCGACGGAGATCCCGCGCTCAGCCATCAACGCTTCTAAATTCCGGAGGCTGAGATTGTAGGCCAGATACCACCGCACGCAGAGCAGGATTACCGATCAATCAAAATGCCTGCTCTTGAACACGCCACTCTCCGTCCCTGAACCCAGAGAGCAGTAACTGAAACTATGAAACAAGAAGTTCGTAGGATCCGACATGACAACGCCGCATAGTCACTTGTATGTTTAGTAAAAATATGCATTACTGAACAAATCACTAAACAAGCCGGTCCACCGGCGAAGCCCCTCGGGGTCGGTGAGGAAACGCACGATCGAGACTTTCCCCCGCCGGTCTTTCTGCGGCGGACCGATGCCGTTATCGGCCCATCGGCCGGAGCGGTTTCTCTGAACCGATCACGGAGGGACGTATGAAGACGCTCACCATTGCTGCGGGTGCGTTGGCGACCTCGCTCGTTTGCGGGGCCGGCGCTGCGCAGGCACAGGGGAAGACCATCACCTTGTGCTGGGCCGCCTGGGACCCGGCGAACGCCCTCGTCGAGCTCTCGAAGGACTTCACGGCGAAGTCCGGCGTGAACATGAAATTCGAGTTCGTGCCCTGGCCGAACTTCGCGGACCGCATGCTCAACGAGTTGAACTCCAAGGGCAAGCTGTGCGACCTCATCATCGGCGACTCGCAGTGGATCGGCGGCTCTGCCGAGAACAAGCACTACGTGAAGCTCAACGACTTCTTCGCCAAGGAAGGCATCAAGATGGATGACTTCCTGCCCGCCACTGTCTACGCCTACTCGACTTGGCCGAAGGGCTCGCCGAACTACTACGCGCTGCCCGCGATGGGCGACGCCCTCGGCTGGACGTACCGGAAGGACTGGTTCTCCCGTCCTGAGTTGCAGGCCGAGTTCAAGCAGAAATACAATCGCGACCTTGCCCCGCCGAAGACCTGGACCGAACTCAAGCAAGTCGCCGAATTCTTCCAGAACCGCCAGCTCGATGGCAAGACCGTGTATGGGGCAGCGATCTTCACCGAGCGCGGCTCGGAGGGCATCACCATGGGCGTCACGGCAGCGCTCTATTCCTGGGGCCTGCAGTACGACGATCCGAAGAAGCCCTACGCCATGGACGGTTTCACCAACTCCAAGGACGCGGTTGAGGCCCTCGAGTTCTACAAGTCGCTCTACAAATGCTGCACGCCGCCCGGCTACACCAACGCCTACATGCAGGAGGGCCTCGACGCCTTCAAGTCGGGACAGGTGGCGATGCAGATGAACTGGTTCGCCTTCTTCCCCGGGCTTTTGAAAGACGAAAAGGTGGGTGGCGACAAGATCGGCTTCTTCGTCAATCCAGCCCAGAAGGTCGAGGCCTCGACGCTCGGAGGTCAGGGCATCTCCGTCGTCTCCTACTCGCCGAACCAGGCGGAGGCGCTCGCTTACATCAAGTGGTTCGCGCAACCCGATGTCCAGAAGAAGTGGTGGTCGCTCGGCGGCTATGCGGTCCACAAGGCCGTCGTCGAGGATCCGAACTTCACCAAGTCCGCGCCCTTCGCGGCTGACTTCCTGATGGCCATGGGGGGCGTCAAGGACTTCTGGCAGGAGCCGGCCTACGCGCAACTCCTCCTCGATATGCAGAAGCGCGTGCATGACTACGTGGTCGCCGACAAGGGCACCGCAAAGGAGGCGCTCGATCTCCTCGTGAAGGATTGGGGGAAGACCTTCACTGAGGAAGGTAAGATCTAACGCCACTCGATCATGCGACACGAGGCGGGCGCGCCCGCCTCGTGTCGCCGAGGGTTCCGACCGCACCCGGATTGGCACTGCTATGAACGTCGAAGCATCCCCGATGCGATTTGCCGAGAAGGCCGCCACCGTCACGCCGGCGGCACCCGCCCGGCGCCTGCGCAGTCTCTCGGATCGGACGATCGCTTGGCTCTTCATCGCGCCGACGATCGTCCTGCTTCTGGCCATCAACGTCTTCCCGTTGATCTGGACGGTCCGCCTCTCATTCACGAACTACCGCGCCAACCGGACGAACGTTCCGCTGCGCGATGTCGGGCTGCAGCACTACAACGACATTCTGACGAACCCGGATGTGTGGGCGGCCATGCAGGTCACCGCACGGTTCGTAATCGCCACGATCCTGATTCAGACAGTACTCGGCTTCAGCCTTGCCTGGCTCGTCGACAAGAAGTTCCGCGGCCACGGGCTATGGACCACGGTCATCCTCCTGCCGATGATGCTTTCGCCGGCGGTTGTCGGGAATTTCTGGACCTTCCTGTATCAGCCGCAGATCGGCCTGTTCAATTACGTCGTGTCGTTCTTCACCGGCATCTCGCCCTCCTCGTTCCAGATGCTGGGCGACCTGACGCTTTCGCCGTGGGCCATCGTGCTCGTCGACACCTGGATGTGGACGCCTTACGTGATGCTCATCTGCCTCGCGGGGCTGCGCTCCATCCCAGATTATATCTATGAGGCCGCCGAGGTCGACCGGGCGTCGAAATGGCGCCAGTTCTGGACGATCACGTTGCCGATGGCGGCGCCCTTCATCATGCTGGCGGTGCTGTTCCGCGCCATTGAGAACTTCAAGATGTTCGACATGGTCAACCTTCTCACCGGCGGCGGGCCGGGCTCGACGACGGAAGTCGCCTCGATCACGCTGAAGCGCGAGGCGTTTGAGAAATGGCGCACCGGCTACTCCTCCGCCTTCGCGATCATTCTGTTCGTCACGGTCTTCGGCCTTGCCAACATCTACGTGAAAGCGCTCAACCGGTTGAAGCAGAGATGAGCGGCAACGTCACAGCCCATTCAGTCGTCGAGCCGTCGCCGCTGACAAAGCGCATCGCAGGCATCCTGGTCGTCCTGTACGCGATCATCACCATGGTGCCGCTCGGCTGGATCGTGCTGACGGGCTTCAAGTCACCCCCGGACTCGATTTCGTACCCGCCGAAGATCGTGTTCGATCCGACCCTCGAGGGCTATTGCAATCTCTTCACCACCCGCTCGCGCCAGACCGCCGAGTACCTGGCAAGCCTCCCGCCGCCGTCGGGGACATGCGAGTCGATCGCGCGCGGCCGGAATTTGGTGGTGGTGTCCGAATCGAAGTTCGTTCCGCGCTTCTGGAACTCCGTCGTCATCGCCTTCGGGTCGACCGCCCTCGCGGTGTTCCTCGGCACCCTCTCGGCCTACGGGTTCTCGCGCTTCCGGGTGCCGCTCAAAGACGACCTGCTGTTCTTCATCCTCTCGACCCGTATGATGCCGCCGATCGCGGTCGCGATCCCGATCTATCTCATGTACCGGGAACTCGGCCTGCAGGATACGAAGCTCGGCATGATCCTGCTCTATACGGCCGTCAATGTATCGTTGGCCGTCTGGCTGCTCAAAGGCTTCATCGACGAGATCCCGCGCGAGTACGAGGAGGCCGCGATGATCGACGGCTACTCGCGCCTGCAGGCCTTCCGCAAGGTGGTCCTACCGCAGGCTGTGACTGGCATCGCCGCGACCGCGATCTTTTGCCTGATTTTCGCGTGGAACGAGTATGCGTTCGCGGTGCTGCTCACCTCCGGCGCGGCGCAGACCGCGCCGCCCTTCATCCCGATCATCATCGGCGAAGGCGGACAGGACTGGCCGGCGGTGGCGGCTGGAACCACGCTCTTTCTCGTGCCGATCGTGATCTTCACCGTGCTGCTCCGCAAGCATCTCCTGCGTGGCATCACCTTCGGAGCGGTGCGCAAATGATGCAGGAACCCGCCAGGACCTCGCGGCGCAAGCGCGTCTCCCCACGCGGGATCGCCGAGGCTGCCGCGACCATCGTCATCGCACTCGGAGTCGTCATGCTGATGCAGCCTCTCTCGCTCACTCTATACGGCTGGTCCTTCCCAACGACGCTCGTCGGCACGGTGATGTTTCTCATCGGTTCGAAGCTTCCGGAGTAAGGCGATGGCGACGATTGACGTCCGGGACCTCAACAAGACCTTCGGCGAGTTCATCGCGGTTCGAGACTCTTCGTTCACTGTGGATGACGGTCAATTCGTCTGCCTTCTCGGACCGTCAGGTTGCGGGAAGACGACGACCCTGCGGATGATCGCTGGACTCGAACTCCCGACTTCGGGCTCGATCAACCTTGCCGGTGAGGATGTGACGTTCAAGCGGGCCTCGGAGCGCGACATTGCCTTCGTATTCCAGCTCTTCGCGCTCTATCCGCACATGAACGTGCGCCGGAACATCGAGTATCCCTTGCGCAACATCGGAATGCCGAAGGCCGACATCGCCAAGCGCGTCGCCGAAGCGGTGCGGATCCTGCGCATTGGCCACCTCCTCGATCGCTCCGTATCCGGCCTTTCCTCGGGCGACCGCCAGCGGGTGGCGCTCGGCCGCGCCATCGTGCGTGAGCCCGCGGCGTTCATGATGGACGAGCCGCTCGGCGCGCTCGACGCGGAGTTCCGGCATCTCATGTGCGGCGAGCTTCGCACACTTCATGACCGGCTCAAGGCAACGACGGTCTATGTCACCCACGACCAGCTCGAAGCCATGTCGATGGCGGATCGAATCGCGGTGATGAACCAGGGCGTGATCGAGCAGTTCGGACCACCGCAGGAGATCTATGACCGGCCGGCGACGCTGTTCGTCGCCGGCTTCATCGGCTCTCCGCCGATGAATTTCATCAACTTCGCGGGAGCGCTGGCCCGCGGCCAACGGGAGATCCCCGTCGGCGACCGCAGCCAGCCGGTGCCGGAACTTTTGGAAGGCCGGGCCGACGGCAAGCATGTTCTCGGCGTCCGGCCGGAGCATGTCCGCATCTCGGATGACGGATGGCTGCGCGGCGAGGTCTACGGGTCGGAATATCTCGGTACGACGCAGATCGTGACCGTCCGGACGGCCCGCGGACGCATCTGCGCCAGGTTGCCCGCGGACTTGATCGTACCGCGGGGCCGGCAGGTCGGCCTCGCGCTGAAGCCCGACAAGCTCTCGATCTTCGACGGGGCCACGGGCCGGGCGATCCGCACTGCCCTGCACGAGGGAGGGCTGCTTCATGGCTAGCGTCGAATTCGACCGGATCTCGAAGCGCTTCAAGGACGTGGAGGCCGTCGCCGACCTGTCGCTCACCATTGCAGATGGAGAGTTCGTCGTCCTCCTCGGTCCGACCGGCGCTGGCAAAACGACAATCCTGCGCCTCGCTGCCGGCCTTGAACGGGCCGATGCCGGATCGATCCGGATTGGCGGAGTGGATCGAACGAGCGCCGATCCGGCGCTGCGCGACGTCGCCTTCGTGTTCCAGCAATACTCGCTCTATCCGCACCTGTCCGTTTACGACAATCTCGCTTTCCCGCTGCGCTCGCCCTTGTGTCGCATGGCTGAGGATGCGATCCGGGCGCGTGTGACGGAGATCGCGCGCCTTCTGCATATCGATGACAAACTGCAGAACCCGGCGACACGTCTCTCGGGTGGCCAGATGCAGCGCGTCGCCATCGGTCGCGCGCTCGTGCGCCGGCCATCGGCCTACCTCATGGATGAGCCTCTCTCGTCCCTTGACGCGAAGCTCCGGGCCGATCTGCGCCTCGAACTCGTCCGGATCCAGCAGGAGCTGGGCGCGACGATCCTCTATGTCACTCACGATCAAATCGAGGCCATGACCATGGCCGACCGCATCGGCGTGATGGAGGCGGGACGGCTCGTCCAGGTCGGGACGCCCCGCGACATCTACGAGAACCCGTCGACGACTCATGTGGCGACACGGCTCGGTCATCCGGTCGTGAACCTCATCCCGCGCGGTCTCGTTCCGGACCTGCCTGCGCCGCCTCGAACTGTGCTGATCGGCGCGCGGACCGAGCATCTGCGCCTCAGCAAGGCGGGCGGGTCCGTGCAGGCATCAAACCTTGTCGGCGCGCTGTCGTGGATCGAGCATCTGGGCGACCAGAACCATCTGCACCTGAAGGTCGGGGACATGGAGCTCGTGACCCTCGCCGACCCGGAGAGCAGGCTGAGCGTCGGTGAGCGCGTCTCCGTGGAACTCGCACGCCCTCTGTACTTCGATGATGCTGGCAAGCGAATCACGATATGAGGCACACCATGGAACCTGCCTTGCACACGAGCGAAGGAGCCGAGTCCGATCTCACCCTTCAGGTCGTCCGCGCAGCTGCTGAGGCGGTGATCGGGCATGCGGACGAATTGACCGCCCTCGACCAGGCGATCGGCGACGGCGATCACGGGATCAACATGAAGCGCGGCCTTGAGGCTGTGCTAGCCGATCTCCCGCAACTGCAAGACAAGCCTCTCGGCGAGATGCTGAAGGCTATCGGCATGAAACTGGTCATGAAGGTCGGCGGAGCCTCCGGCCCGCTCTACGGCACGCTGGCGCTCGAACTCGGGAAGCACATGCCCGCGTCTCCCTCGCGCGGCGACCTGGCGGCAGCGTTCGCTGCTGCCATCGAGGCCGTCAAGGCGCGAGGCAAGTCCGATCTGGCCCAGAAGACCATGCTTGACGTTCTCGCGCCCGTTCAGGCGAAGCTCGCCGAGGGCGCGGGCCTGTGCGCCATCAAAGCCGAGGCGCTGCGCGCCGCCGAAGCGACAAGGCCGATACAGGCGCTCCGCGGCCGCGCCTCGTTCCTCGGCGAGCGCTCGATCGGCCATGTGGATCCGGGCGCGCGTTCGGCGGCTCTCTTCGTCGCGGCGATCTGCGACACGCTGGAGGGGTAAGGCATGGCGAATGTGGGCATCGTGATCGTCTCCCATTCGCCGAAGGTGGCGGAGGGCGCGTCCGAGATGGTCCGCCAGATGGTGGGCGACACCGTTCCGGTCGCCCATACAGGCGGCAATCTCGATGGAGGCTTGGGCACCTCGGTCGAGGGGATCATGGCTGCAATCGAACGTGCCTGGTCGCCGGCGGGCGTCGCCATTCTGGTTGATCTTGGTGGCGCCGAGACGAACAGCGAAATGGCAGTCGAGATGCTGCCGGAGAATCGGCGCGGCAAAGTTGTGGTATGCAACGCGCCCATCGTGGAAGGGGCTGTGATCGCCGCTGCGGAATCGTCGGGAGGCTCATCTCTCGAGACCGTCAAGCGCACCGCCGAGGAGTTGAGCCCGTGAGGGTTGGAGTGACGAGATGAACAGGGCCTCGGCCAATATGATGCTGACGAACGCTGTCGGGCTCCATGCGCGCCCATCGGTGAAGCTCACCCAGGTCGCCAAGAGCTTCCGGGCGAATGTCGAGGTCGCGCTCGCTCCGGATGGTCCATGGTCCGATGCGAAGAGCCCCGTTCAGGTGATGCGGGTTAAGGCCGGGAAGGGCTCGGTCGTCCATGTACGCGCCGAGGGCGAGGATGCGCAGGCCGCGGTCGCGGCCGTCGTCAATCTCGTCGAGCGCAAGTTCGACGAGGAGTGACGACCATGCCTGCCACCCGCCTCGTCGGTCGTCCCGCCGCGCCGGGACTGGCGCGCGGGCCAGTCGCGCTCCTTGATCGGGCCGGCGGCGAACCGCGGGTCACCGGCGACCCGGCATTCGAGGCCGGTGCCTTGCGCACGGCGATCCGGACCGCGATCGAGGCGCTGAATCTTCTCGCCGCAGAGACCAGCGACGCGGGCGCCGAGATCCTCGGTTTCCAGATCGCCATGCTGGAGGATGACGCTCTCTCGGCCGATGCCTTCGCGGGGATTGCGGCCGGCATCCCGGCGGATCACGCCTGGCGCGGCGCCCTCGATCAGGAGATCGCGGGCTATGCGGCCGCCGAGGACGAGTATTTCCGCGCCCGGGCGACGGATCTCGAGGATATACGGGACCGGGTCCTCGACGCGCTGACGGGCGCCGGCGCCCGCACGATCCCGCCCGGGTCCGTCGTCTTCGCCGACAACGTGACGCCCTCCCGCTTCCTCGCCACTGACTGGACCGGGGGCGCCATCGTCCTCGCCGGCGGAAGCCCGACGAGCCATGTGGCCACCCTGGCGCGAGGGCGCGGCGTGCCGATGGTGGTCGGCGTGAGAATCTCCGCGGATGCGCTCGGATCAACCCCGTCCGAGGCGATCGTGGACGGCGCGATGGGCCTTGTCCTGGTTGGCCCCGATGCGGCGGACCTGGACGCGTTTCGATCGCTCGAGATGGCGGCGGCAGACACCGTGGCCCGTCATGCCGCCTACCGTCTGAAGCCCGCGGTGACTGCAGACGGCACGCCGATCGCCGTTCAGGTCAACATCGCCGATCTGGCGGAACTCGACGCGCTTGACCTCGCATCCTGCGACGGCATCGGGCTGGTGCGGACGGAGCTCCTGTTCGGCGGTCGCGGGTTGCCCAACGAGGAGCATCAGCTCGCAATCTACCGGCGCATCGCCGAATGGGCGTCCGGCAAGCCCGTCATCATCCGCACACTGGACGCGGGCGGCGACAAGTCGATCCCGGGTCTGACCGAGAACGGCGAAACGAACCCGTTCCTCGGCCTGCGCGGCGTTCGCCTCACTCTCAAACACCTGGACCTGTTCAGAACGCAACTTCGAGCGCTCGCCCGCGCGGCCGCCTATGGGGGCATCGAGATCATGGTGCCGATGGTGACAGTCCGGGAGGAACTGTCCGCGTCCCGCGCGCTTCTCGACGAGGCAGTGGCCTCGTTGTCTGCAGAGGGCCTGCCCCATCGACGGCCGCCGCTCGGCATGATGGTCGAGGTGCCCGCGGCCGCCATCGCGATCGATCTCTTCGACGCTGACTTCTTCTCCATCGGCTCGAACGATCTGACCCAATATGTCACGGCTGCGAGCCGCGACCTCGCCTCCGTCGCGTCCCTCGCCGATCCCGCCCATCCGGCGGTGCTGCGCCTCATCGAAGAGGTCGCCGCTCACGGGGCGAGGAGCGGCCGCAAGGTGTCCCTCTGCGGGGATGCCGGGGCTGATCCCCGCATGCTGCCGCTGCTCCTGCGGCGCGGGCTGCGCACCGTCTCCGTCGCGCCGACCCTCTTGGCGACGACGAAGGCGGCGATCGCTGCCATCGACCTCCGGGAAGGCGAGCGATGACGTCTCGCCCGGCCGACAAGGCGACGAAGACCGATGCAGTCGGCGCTTACAAACAAATTCTGGCGGACCTGCTCGATCGCCGACCGTCCGGGACGCGGCAACGCCTTGCCATTGCGCTCAACAAGAACCGCAGCTTCGTGTCGCAGATTACGAACCCGGTCTATCCGGTGCCGGTGCCGGTGCAGCACCTCTCGGTCATCTTCGAGATCTGCCACTTCTCGCCCGCGGAGCGGCAGGCCTTCCTCGACGCCTATCACGCCGCCCATCCGCGCCGCTTGGTGACGGTTGGGCACGGGCCGGCCACGCGGCGCATCACCATCGATGTTCCCGACCTCGGCGACGCGAAACGCAATCGCGCCCTCGAAGACCTGATGGAAGAGATGGCCCGGCGCATCGCCCACATCATTCACACCTCAGAACGGAGGGAGTCATGAAGAAGTTCGTCAACGATGTCGAGACGGTCCTGTCCGAAAGCCTCGACGGGTTCGCTGCCGCTCATGCGGACATCGTTGTCCTCGGGCCTGAGCGGAAGTTCGTCAAGCGCCGCTCCCTCACGCCCGGCAAGGTGGCGCTGATCTCGGGCGGCGGGTCGGGCCACGAACCGCTCCATGCTGGCTTCGTCGGACTTGGTATGCTCGACGCGGCGTGCCCCGGCCAGGTATTCACCTCGCCGACGCCGGACCAGATGCTGGAAGCCGTCGAGGCCGTCGACACCGGCGCCGGATGCCTCTTCATCGTCAAAAACTACGAAGGCGACGTGATGAACTTCGAGATGGCCGTCGAGATGGCGGGCCGCGAGGTCCTGACCGTCGTCACAGATGATGACGTCGCGGTCGAGAACTCCCTCTACACGACAGGCCGGCGCGGCGTCGCCGGCACCCTCGTCGTTGAGAAAATGGTCGGCGCAGCCGCCGAGTCGACGGCAGGTCTCGCAGAGCTCCAGACTCTCGGACAGCAGGTCAATAGCCAAACCCGCTCGATGGGCGTTGCACTGACATCCTGCACCGTACCGGCGGCCGGAAAGCCGACGTTCGAGATTTCGGACGACGAGATGGAGTTTGGCGTCGGGATCCACGGCGAGCCGGGTCGGCGCCGTGTTCGCCTCGAGAAGGCGGATCGGATCGCCGAGGACTTGATGGCGCCGATCCTGGCGGATCTTGCGATCAGACCGGGCACCCCGGTCCTCCTCCTCGTAAATGGCTTCGGCGGCACGCCCGCAATGGAGCTTTACCTAATGTTCAACAGCGCGAAGCGCCTCCTCGACAACGCCGGCGCAACCCTGGCTCGCTCGCTCGTCGGCCCGTATGTGACCTCGCTCGACATGGCCGGCTGCTCCCTCACGGTGACAGTGCTGGATGACACCTTGATTCGGCTTTGGGATCAGCCAGTGCGCACGGCCGCGTTGCGATGGGGCGCGTGACCTTGCCGCACCAGTGCCGAGGGCATCGTCATATCTGGACGCTCCCTGCCGGCAAGGGTCTTGTTGAACGCAAGTGCAAGTGGTCGGGTGCTGCCAGCCGATGCTCCCCGCAACCCGCGCTGGTGGGTTCAAATTCGTCCGCCGGACCTCGCCGCTCTCATGATGGCCCGTGCCATGGCGGAGATGTTCTGGGATGAGCCTGACAGCCATCTGCCGGAGCCGTTGGCGACCTTCCTGCGGCAGATGAAGCGCTGGTGGAAGGAACCTGGAAAGCATGGCGGCTGATCAGAGAAGCTCGGTACCAACAAAGAACCTGGGCATCCGGTACTAACATACGGTAAGCCCATGCGACTTCCTTGATTGCTGTTGAGGGCAGAGCATTCGGCTGTCCTATTGCCAGGGCAATCCCGACTCGCGTCAAATTGACCTTCGCCAAATCGAACCCTGCTGCGTTGAGTCCAGGCCAGCAGCCTGCCAGAATGAATAACCTGCACGCCGCGTGCATCAAGTTGCTTCCATAACCAGGGCATCGGAGAACCCCGGCTCAGACCAGGTCCTTAGGGGAGGAGCGCCATCTTCGTTTTGAGGATGGACTATGTTGGACTACCGAGACCCGATATCGACGACACCGGCAGGGTCCCATGCGCCGATCCTGTCGGATCAGTTGGCCAAAGCTCATCTGATCGCCAGTCATCCGCTGCGCCATCAGCTGAACAACGAGGTGCATGCCAGGCCTCCGACGCCCCTTATCTCACCCGAACGGATCTCCTATCTGGCGATCCACAGCGGTGAGCAGGGCGCGACTGACGATCACGCCTGCCTTATCAGGCTCTGTGAGCGCTACGGCATTACCTCGCCTCACGCTGGCGTGAACCACTTCTCGCAAGACTTCGGTCCCTTTCGCCTGAAATGGGAACGCCACACCGAGTTCGTCACCTATACGTTCTTTGTGCAGGGTGGCCCCTCTGACGCACCCTTCGGCTCGCCTGCGATCAACGTGGTCGCCCTCGACTGGCTGTCCCAGTTGCCTGATCAGATGCTCGTGGCTGCCCATGTCGTCATCCTGCCGAGCGAGACGCCAGCTCCGACAGGAGATGAAGTTTCCTGTCATTTCTCAACCGACAGCGTCATCGGCAGCCTTGTGTCAGGCGGTGCAGCAACTGTTTTTACCGACTACCGCATCCACGCCGACGGCTTCTCCCGCATCCTGATCTATGACCACCGTCTCGGCCGACGGCAGGCCGGCCGACTAGTCCAGCGGCTGCTGGAGCTCGAGGCCTACCGGATGATGGCACTCCTGGCCCTGCCTGTGGCAAGCCACATTGCTCCTGACATTGCCCATTGCGAGCGCAATCTCGCCGACATCACCGCTTCCATGACGAGAAGCGACGGTATCGAGCATGAGCGACAACTGCTTGACCACCTGATCGAGCAGGCGACCTCGATCGAGCGTATGTCGGCAGCGACAGGTTACCGCTTCCGTGCGGCTCGCGCTTACCACAATCTCGTCGAGCGACGGATCGCGGAGCTGCGGGAAGAGCGCATCCCCGGCCTGCAGACGATTGCCGAGTTCATGGACCGGCGCTTTCAGCCGGCGATGCGGACCCTGATCTCGACCGCCGAGAGGCTGGAAAGTCTGTCGCAGCGAACCACAAGAGCCAGCGACCTGTTGCGGACCGGTATCGACATCACGATGGCAGAGCAGCATCGTGACTTGCTCCGGTCCATGGATCAGCGTGCCCGCTTGCAGCTTCTCCTCAACGAGGCAGTGGAAGGCCTGTCGGTGGTGGTGATCACCTACTATGCGTTGGGCCTATTCGGCTATGTGCTGAAGTCCCTCAAGCCTATCGATCTCGGCGTGAATCCTGATGTGGTCACAGGGCTGGCCTTTCCAATCGTCTTTGCTCTGGTGTGGCTGAATGTTCGACGTTTGAGAAAGAAGCTGCTGCCCTAAAGGCTGTCGGAACCAAGGAGAACCGGCAACCAAGCTCTGTTTCAGTTTCGGTATGGCCCTTACGTAAGCAGCGTACTGGTCAGAGTCCAAGGGCAGTTGGAGTTGCACCCCGGAGCCAGATGGGACGACCACGTTGCCGTGGCGGCTCACCAGTCGAACGGATGGGAACCACAACGGACGTCATGCCACCGTAGACAACAACATAGCCTTGGCTTCTGAGACTGCGTTCGGCCTCGTTCAGGGACACGAGCCATTGGCGAAGGATTTTCATCATGACAGCCTCGATCTAATTATGCGATCGAGGTGACGCAAGATCCGTGCCAGATGCAGCTGGCCTTTTGGCGCTGACAGATCATCGACAGGCTGCGACAATTGTGCATCGCACAAATCGCCTTCTCCCTCGTTGGCTTGTCAGATTCAGGGGAGAGGAGAATGGATCACAAGATAAGCATTCCTGCCATGTGGGGCCGGCGCCGCACGCGCCATGATCCGCCTGGTCTCGACGAGGCGATCGCGGCCGCGCAGGGCCTGACAGATCGAATTGAGAGTCAGGTCGAAATCGCTGCACAGTTGATCGGATTGCCGGAGGAGGAAGTCAGGCATCGAGTGCTGATGGCACAGGCTCGGACCAGACAGAGCCGACCAGCGCTTGACCGAGGACGGCAAACCGAGATCGTGGTCATCAAACGACGCGGTCCGCGCGCCACCTGAGCTGGGCCTCCTCGTAACGAAACCTTCACGCCGGGTTGCTATCGCTCAACACGTCCGAATAACAGCGCGAGCACAAGAGAGAGCTTACAACAACAAGCAGTCTGCAGGGGAAGCACCAGAGGGCTCCAGACGCATCAGAGGAGCCATAACATGGTCTAGTACACACTTTGCAAACTCGCCGCTCTTGGTCTCCCGCCTCTGCCCTTGCCTGGCACTGTTGCGTTAACCTCGGCATTGTAATCCGGAACGGCCATTCGAGGAGCCGTCCTGTTGTCTCTGTTCAAGCGCCGCCGCTTTCCGGTCAAGATCATCCTGCTGTGCGTGCGCTGGTACTGCAAGTATGGCATCAGCTATCGCGATCTCGCCGAGATGATGTCCGAGCGCGGTGTCGCCGTTGACCCATCCACAATCTTTCGATGGGTTCAGCGCTATGCTCCAGAGATCGAGAAGCGGATTCGACTCTACCGGGGACCTCGCTCAGGCTCCTGGAGAGTGGACGAGACCTACGTCCGCGTCGGGGGCAAGTGGAAATACTTGTTTCGCGCGGTCGACAAGCACGGTCGGTTGATCGCCTTCATGCTGTCCAATCGCCGAAATACCAACGCCGCGTATCAGTTCCTGCGCAAATCTCTGAAGAGGTTGAGCGACTATCCACCATCCTCCATCACGACGGATAAGCTGGCGTCGTATCCCAAGGCCATCCTGCGCCTGCAGAACGAAGGGCTGCTGTCGAAGGATGTCAAACACCGCACCTCGAAATATCTGAATAACATCCTTGAGGCGGATCATGGCGCGCTCAAGCGCGTGATCCGTCCAACGCGTGGCTTCCAGACGATGAAAACCGCTGCCGCGACCCTGACGGGTTTCGAAGTCATGCGAATGATCCGCCGCGGTCATTGCATCCAGCGGGGCCATCGAGCGACAGGCGAAATCCGTCTCGTCAATCAGCTCTTCGGTCTTGCTTCCTGAGCGGCCCGTTGAACTGGGTTCGTTATGCCCTTTTCAAGTTACTGCAACAGTGCCCATCCGCGCGCGTGCGAAGCTGCGGAAGAACAGCCGAGATGTATTCGCTTGCAATCAAGCCGCAGTTCCGGTCCTGCTCTCAGACTGATCCTCATCATGCATGATCGGCGCACCAAGCTCCGAAAACCGGAAGAGGCGGAAGGCCCGGTCGCCGTTGACATCGAGTACCCGCAGGTCATCGCTATCGCGGGCGTCATTCATCACCACCTGGAAATGGCCGCCATAGCGGGCCGCTACGATATCGAGCGGCAGCTCGTACGCGATAAACTTGCCAACCCCGTGCGCCTTCAGGGCGCGCAACAGGCCAGCGTCGGACAAAGACGGGTCGACGTCAGAATCACGATCGGCCCGCTGCCGGCAAACACCAGAGCTGCTTTCATCATCCTTCTCCTTAGCTTGGGCAGCGCCTGTCAGGCGCCGTGCCCGCCTTCACTTGAGCCCCGCCATCAATCGCGGGCGCTGAAGGATCCGTGCTGGGCCTGAGGATTGAGCCGGGCAAACTCGGCCCCGTTCACATGGACCAGAGTCGCGTGGTCACCACCCTCAAAATACAGCTCCTGCTGCTGATCGATGCTGTTGTCGATAATCACATCCAGCCCGTAGCACGCCCCCACCGCCGGAACCGCGCCGAACGCACAGTCGCGGAAGACGTCCGCAGCGTCCGGCTCGCTGGCCAAGTGAACCTCATGGCCGAGCTCCATCCTGAGATCGGACAGCCGGAGATGATGCGAGGCCGGGAGGACGGCGAGTTTGTAGCGGCCACCGTCGCTGAGCACGACAGCTTTGGCCAGCCTGTCACTCGGGATGTGACCTGCGTGGGCGGACCCAAGGGCCGACAGGGTCGGTTCATGCGGGACCAGATCGTACCGGATCCCTTGCTCGTCCATGTACTGTTGGAGTGTGGATGCGATCGCCATGACGTGCCTCCCATTGGCAAGGAATTCCCTGCGTCACGAGGCATGTCCTGATAGACTGTCGCCGCGTGGCGCGGCTGCGTGGCATCTGCATATTATATGCCTCTGGCTCGCCAGCGACAATCGAACTGCCGTTCTGGTGATCCGCTGCGGTGGCGGACTGGATCATCCCAACCTAATGCGCCATCAGGACCGGAACGGTGGTGTGGGACAGAATAGGGCTGGTGCCCCCGCCAAAGATGAACTGCCGCAACCGGCTCTGGGTATAGGCGCCTTTGAGCAGCAGATCACAGCTAAGAGACGCCGCCAACAGGATAGCCTCGCCGGCATGTCCATGCGGGTTCGGAAGACTGTCACAGCCGGGGCTGCACCAGCGCTCGACAATCCTTGTCAGATCGAGAAGGAGACGGACCCATGCATCTGTTCGGGGTCTTTGAACTCGACATCCAACCAGGCACCCCGGACAATCCGGCATCCATCAGAGTTGCCCTCCTGCGATAGAGGCAAGAATGGACGACTGTTCCTCACGCCCGAGTGCACCTGCTTCGAGGAGATCGAAGGGCAGATCAATCCCTTGCGGGAGGAGCTAGACGAGATCCGGGAGAGAGCCCGCGGTGCGTTCCAGCATGCCTAAAACCCGTGCTGCTTCAGAAAAAGCCCAAACACCAATCCTGAGAGAGCCGCGATGACGTGGATCAGCCGCCTCGTGGCCATCAACTGCCGAGCCTCGTCTGATGGTCGGTGCTTATGTCGGGCCATGCAACTCAGATTGCACCGGAATTGAGGCAAAGTTAGCGCACGCAAAGGACCGGTGAAATACGCCTGCACTATCAACTGTCGCTCGCTGAATAGTTCGAGCGGCTTGCCGCATAGGCGAAGACGAGCCACTCCAGGATCCTTCCGTCCGCAGCCAGAAATTGCGGCAGAGCCGCTCTGTGATCCAGGCGCTGCCTGCCGCGGTCTTCGTGCGGACATAGCGGATCACCGCTGTCCCCCGACCACCAGGATAGTGCGCAGGTAGTCATCACCCATCGTCGAGATCCGCCCCACCCGCTCCTTGCCACCCGATGAGTTTGGCCGCGGTGTCAGTCCCAGTCACGCGGCAAACTCCCGGCCGGTTGGAAGTGGGAGGGATCTGTGACAGTCGCGGCAATGGCCATGGCGGTGATGAAGCCGACGCCCGGGATCGTCCCAAGCGCTCGGCTCTTGCGCTGGCCCCGGAGGGTCAGATGATCCTGGGCCGTCCTGCCGGTCCGTCAACGCGCTGGTGGAAACGAGCATGCTGGAAACTGATAATGAAGCGCTGCGTTATCAGGGCGGCACGGAGAGTGTGCTGGACCGCATGAGGTTTTGCCATGACCATGTCGGAGATCACCAACAAGCTGAAATATGACATCTCGGATGCGCTCAAGCGCGTGGCCGGCAAGCTGTCCGGCCGCAAGGAAGGGCAGGGCGGCCAATCTTCCCAAGCGGGGGACCGGCCCGGCGTGAAGAAGTGAGCCGGTGCGATGGGGCGGTCGACCGCCCCATCGTGTGACGGAGCAGGGGGACACTGATGCCAGGCTTCTTCCCCTTCCTTGCGTCAGTTTCAGGGCCGGGGCTTGCGTAGGCTCAAGGGTGTGCCATCGAAATGGCGGTTGTTTGCGGTCGAACGTGACCAGCCTCATGCTTAGTCGGATTTATCTGTTCGCGCTCTGAGAAGATACCCTGGTGACGTGAGCTGCTAGGCTGGGGACAGGGCTTGAGAAACGGTTTGCCATGCGACGCCCCACACGCCGGGAGATTGC